>NZ_JZRI01000045.1:0-254 GCF_000952175.1 Pseudomonas sp. ES3-33
CGGCGATGCATCGTTTCACTGCTGAGTTCGGGATGGGATCAGGTGGTTCCAATGCTCTATGGTCGTCAAGAAATTCGGGTACTGAGTCGCGGCCAGCTGGCCTCGCTTCAGCAAATTGGGTATGTGACAGCTTTCGGTGTTTGCAAGAGTCGAACTTTCGGTTCATTTCGTCTTCACACACCGCAATCTGGTGCTCGTTAGAGCAAGCAAATTGCTTGGGTGTTATATGGTCAAGCCTCACGGGCAATTAGTAC
>NZ_JZRI01000046.1:0-156594 GCF_000952175.1 Pseudomonas sp. ES3-33
GGGATGGCCCATCGCGGCGACCCGCGGAGCAATGCCGGAGTGAGGGCACACCGAGCCCAGGCGAGGTGCCGAGTGGTGGGGCAGAAAGCGTTTGGTTACTTTGCGCTGTTCAAAGTGACCCGCCGTAAGGGCGGAACCATAAGCAGCCATTACCGCAGCAATGGATATGTACACAAAGCAAGATCAAAAGATCTCAGCCTCGTTTCACTCGACAGCTCCTACAGAGCGCATATGGAAAAACGAGCCCAGAGGGGGCAAATGTGCCGCGCGGCTGGCCTGACTGCTCAAGAAGGCCTAGAATTCCCGCATCTGTTTAATTCCCAAGGTAGCCCTTTAATGTCCTTCGCTGAGCAACTAACCCGCCTGCAAGTCTTCCTCGACGCCGATGAACTGCATGACGAGGCGCTGGACTACGTGGCCGCCCACGGCTACCTCACGGCCCTGTCGATATGCTCCGAAACCGTACCGGACCGTGAATGGATCGATGCCCTGTTCGCCGAAGAGCCGCATTACGCCGACGACACCGAGCGTGAGGCCATCGAATCCACCCTGCTGGCACTCAAAGCCCACATCGCTCGCCAGCTGGCTTCCGATGAAGAATTCGAGCTGCCTTGCGAACTCGATCTTGGCGAAGACCCGGATGATTCCGACCTGCGCGGCTGGTGCATCGGCTTCATGGAAGGCGTGTTCCTGCGTGAAGCCGCCTGGTTTGAGACCGCTGAAGACGAAGTCAGCGAAATGCTGCTGCCGATCATGGTCGGTTCGGGCCTGTTCGACGAGCAACCGGAATTCTCCGATATCGCCGCCGATGCCAACCTGATGGACGACATGATCGTGCAGATCCCGGAAGCCCTGACCGCGCTGTACCTGCTGTGCAACGCGCCTGACGAAAAACCGGCCATCCTCAAGCCTCGTCACCACTAAGGTTCTGCCTATGGACAATCCCATAGGCAACCGCTCCCTGATGTTGCGCTACGGGCTGCTGGCCATCGGCTGGCTCAGCGTAGCGTTGGGGGTGATCGGGATCTTCCTGCCGGTATTGCCCACGACCCCCTTCCTGTTGCTGGCCGCTGCCTGTTTTGCCCGCAGTTCACCGCGCTTTTACCATTGGCTGGTGGAGCATCCGCGCCTTGGGCCGTGGATCCGCGGTTACCTTGACGGTGAGGGCATTCCGCTCAAGGGCAAGGTCTACGCCATCGGGCTGATGTGGTTGAGCATCGGGTTTTCCTGCTATCTGGTGCCGATGCCGTGGGCGCGGGGCTTCATGTTGACCAGTGCGGTGCTGGTGACTATTTACATCCTCAGACAGAAAACCCTGCGCAAGCCCTGATCGCCTCGTCACAGCATCCCTGTGACTCACTGCAACTGCATTGCCAACCGACGATCTGCCCTCTTCCCCTGCAAACACCGCCTAGACTCCATCCATCTGCACCCCGAGCAGCCCGACATGCCCCGTCGCCGGCGTAGTCCAGGATGGTCAACGCTCCGACTTCGGTTCGGCGGATGGCTGCTGCTGGCATTTTGGCTGATGCCGGGCCTCGGTGCGGTGTTCGCCAGCTGGGATTATGCGCAGGTCTTGCAGAACGCCCAGGCCCGATACGGCGCGCAGGGTCCCGCGCAAAGACGGATAGAGGCCTGGAGCCAATTGCTGCAAGGTCAACAGGATCAGCCCGAGCGCGAGCAACTCAATGCGGTCAATCGCTTCTTCAACCAGCAACTGACTTTCCAGGACGATACGCGCATCTGGCGCCAGATCGATTACTGGGCCACCCCCGTCGAATCCCTGGTCAAGGGCGCGGGCGACTGCGAGGACTACGCCCTGGCCAAGTATTTCAGCCTGCGCCATCTCGGCATTCCCAGCGACAAATTGCGCATCACCTACGTCAAAGCCCTGACCCAGAACCAGGCGCACATGGTACTGACCTTCTACAGCAGCCCCACGGCCGATCCGCTGGTGCTGGACAACCTGGTGGGCGAGATCTCCCCCGCTTCACGGCGCAAGGACCTGCTACCGGTCTACGCATTCAATGCCGAGGGGCTGTACCTGCCGGGGGCTAACGGGGGCAAGCGTTCCAGCGACTCGAAAAAGTTGTCGCGCTGGCAGGATGTGTTGAAAAAAATGCAGGTTGAAGGTTTCGCCGTGGGCGACGGCTAGTCGTCCTCGCAAGGTCTCGCAAGGAGCGTCTTATGTCACTGCGCAAACAATTGTTTCTCGCCATTTGCCTGTTCCTGCTGGTGGCGTTCAGCGGCAGCTTTTTTGTCAGCCTGGAAAGCTCCCGCGACCAGATGCTCGGCCAGTTGCGCTCGCACGCCCAGGACGCGGCGACGGCGCTGGGGTTGTCATTGACCGCGCAAGTAGACGATCCGGCAATGATGGAGTTGATGGTCAGCTCGATTTTCGACAGTGGCTACTTCACCAGCATCCGCGTGGTGAGCATTGCCGATGAGCAGGTGTTAGTGGAGCGCAGCGCCCAGGCCCGCGGCGAACGTGTGCCCGGCTGGTTCACCAGGCTGGTCGACCTGCGTCCCCAGGCAGGCGAAGCGTTGATCATGCGCGGCTGGGAGCAATTCGCCCGGATCGAAGTATTGAGCAACCCGCGATTTGCCCTGGCCAAGCTCTGGGACAGTACATTGGGCAGCCTGATCTGGTTGCTCATCTGCGGGCTGCTCAGCGCGGTGTTCGGCGGCTGGCTGCTGCGCCGGCAATTGCGCCCGCTGGACAAGATGGTCAAACAGGCCGAAGCCATCAGCAAGCGCGAATTTCGCAGCCTGACGAAATTGCCCCGCACCCCGGAATTGAAACGCGTGGTGCTGGCGATGAATCAGATGGTCGAAAAGCTCAAGGCGCTGTTCGCCGAAGAAGCCGCTCGCAGCGAAAAACTGCGCGCCGAATCCTACCTCGACGGCCTCACCGGGCTGGCCAACCGGCGGTTACTGGACGAGCAACTGGCGGATCATTTGCTGATGGCCGAGCAGAGCAGTGAGGGCCATTTGCTGATGCTGCGGATCAATGACCTGGCGGGGCTCAATCAGCGCATGGGCGGACAGCGCACTGATGCGTTGATTAGCGCAGTCGCCGAATTGCTCAAGCGTCTTTGCGGATTACCCGAGCGCCGTACCTGGCTGGCTGCGCGTAATCGTGGCGGAGAGTTCAGCTTGCTGACACCTGGATTGGGCCAGGCGGACGCCGCCCGCCTGGTCGCGGAAGTCAGTGCCACCCTGGAAAACCTGCGCCTGACCGGCGCCAGTGACAGCATGCCAGTGGCGCACCTGGGCATCGTCCCCTATCGCCCGGGAGAATCCGCCAATGCGGTGCTGCTGCGCCTGGATCAAGCCCTGACTCAGGCCCGGCAACACCCCGAGCGGCCGTGGACATACCTGGACGACGGTGACTGCGCGCCGAACCAGTCCCAGCACGACTGGCGAACCTGGATCGACGAAGCCCTGACGCAGGGGAGCATGCAGCTGTACTTTCAGCCGGTGGTGCAATGCGCCGACACCAGCCAGGTGCTTCACCACAAAGTGCTGGCACGCTTGCTCGACCCCAGCGGCGAGGCGATCGCCGCCGGACATTTCCTGCCCTGGATAGAGCGTCTGGGCTGGTCGGCGCGCATGGACCTGGCGATGCTCGAAGCGACCCTGGATTACCTTGTCGTCAATCGCTGGCCGCTGGCATTGAGCCTGTCTGGCAGCACCCTGCGCGATCCGGCGCAGTTGGCGAAGATACTCGACATGCTCGAATCGTTACCCGATCTGGCGCCGCTGCTGACGCTGGAAATCGACGAACGCCAACTGCCGCCCCCGCTGGAGTTGCAACGCTTGTGTCATAGCCTGCTCGACACCGGCTATCGCGTCGGGCTGCAGCATTTTGGCGGCAGCTTCAGCCAGATCGGCAACCTGACACAGCTGGGGTTGGCTTACTTGAAGATTGATGGTGCGTATATCCGGGGTATAGATCGCCAGGGCGACAAGCGCCTGTTCATTGATGCGATCTTCCGGGCAACCAACAGTATTGATTTGCCGTTGATTGCGGAGATGGTCGAGACCCAGGGAGAGTTTGCGACGATCAGGGAATTAGGGGTGTATGGGGTCATGGGCAGGTTCATCGGGCCGCCTGAGCCAATGTGACGGGGTAGCTGCCCTCCACGGTGGAAGCAAGACTTGCCCGCGATAGCGTCTTCAAGATCGCTATCGCGGGCAAGCCTTGCTCCTACAGGAGATCAGCCTCGCTCCTTCACCCTTCAGATCAAACCGTATCCACCTTCAACGAGTGATCATTCAACATCCCGTTGATGATGGTCGCCGTGTCATGCCCCCCGGCCACCACACCACCCGCCCCCGGCGTGACGCCGTAGTGGCTGGCGAGGTTGACACCGGCAAGGTCAATGGTCTGGTTCGGCGTGGCGCCGGCCATGGCGCTGACGTCGATACTGGTCAGGACCGAAGCGCCGCTGCCGACAACCTTGAAGTGCAGGTAATCATCCAGCGAAGCCGCCGTGCCGTTTTCACCTTGCAGCAGTTGCGACAGGTCGAGCTTGTCGGTGCCTGGGGTGAAATCGGTGACCAGGTCATGCCCGGAGTTGCCTTTGAGCCACTGGAAGGTATCCGCGCCAGCGCCGCCGGTGAGGGTGTTGTTGCCCAGGCCGCCGATGAGGAAGTCATCGCCGCCACCGCCGTTGAGGACGTCGTTGCCCAGGCCGCCAGTGATGATGTTGCTGTTGTTGTCGCCCATCAGGCTGTCATTGAAGTTGGAGCCGGTGAGGTTCTCGAGCCCGGTGAGGGTATCAGTGCCGGCGCCTCCGGTGTTTTGCGCAGTGAGCAGGCCCAGGTCGACGGTGACACCGCTGGTGGCATGGGCGTAGCTGACAGTATCGATACCAGCGCCGCCGTCCAGCAGATCGTTGCCTGCCCCGCTGAACAGCAGGTCGTTGCCGGCCCCCCCGTGCAGTTCGTTGTTACCGGTACCCGCCGTCAACACGTCGTTGCCATCGCCGGCGTTGAGCACGTTGTTGCCGGTGCCGGCCACCAGAACGTCGTCACCCGCGGTACCCGTGAGGGTGTGGCCGTCCTGGTAGCTGATGGTCACATTCGCCGTGTCGCTGCCACCATGGGTGTCGTTGGCGCTGTAGGCGCCGTTGAAGTCCGGGGTGACGTCATGGGCACCGGCGTAGTTGACCGTCATGGTCAGCTCGTAGTTTTCGGCATTGTTGGCACCGACGCCGCCGCCGGAATTGGTGATGTTGGTGACATGGATCTTGTACGTGCCATCGGCATCGGCCGTGATGGTAGCGCCATCGGCAAGGGTCATGAACGCACCGCCATTGAGCGAGTACTCCATGGCAATCCGACCGCCCGCCAGGTTGTGATCCAGATTAAGGGTCTCACCCTCCTTGAGTTTCACCGTGATGAGGTCTTCATCATTGGCATTGGAAGTGGTGACAGAGCCCAGATAACCGCTGATCACCAGCACCGCTGTCATCGCTGCGGTATTGGCCGCGAAGGACCCGCGCACATCCGCCAGGTTCTGGTTCGCTGCGGTGTTGTTGCTGCCCTTGAAGTTGATCGCGCCGGTGCCGACAAAGTCCGCGCCCCTGGCCACCCAGCCGGTGTTGAAAGTAGTCGGCGCTGCGGTGAGGGTATCGCCTTCGGGATCAGTGTCGTTGGCCAGCAACAATTCGCCAGGTACCACCACGCTGCCGGACAGCACGTTGGTGATGATGTGGTCGTCGACGGCCACGGGCGCGGCGTTCGGCACGACCTTGACCACCAGGGTCGAGCTCGCCAGGTCGCCGTCGTTGTCGCTGACGGTGAAGCCGATATTTTCGGTGATCACCACGTTCGTGGCTTTCTGCGAGGTGTAGTTGTACTCACCGCTGTCGAGGTTGATGACCAGCGTACCGCCGTTATTGGTGGCGATGCTAAGGGAGTTGTTTACCGTGTTGAAAGTGCCGTGGTTGTCCCCGCCGCTGGAAATCAGCGAACCCTGGTTGTTCAACGCTTTAGGGTCGTAAGTGTAGGTGGTGCCATCGACGACGATGGACTTGATGAAACCGCCATCGGCACCAAAGTTTCCGCCCTCCAGCAAGGCGCCCGTGACCGGGGCCCCCTGCACGGTGCCCGAGAGTACCGAGTTGAGCTGGTTGAGATCGGTCACCACCACAGCATTGGTGTTGGTGTGGGTGCTGCCGTCATAGGCCACCGGGTCGAGGTAGGCATTGCTGACGCCATTGCCCAGGCCGATTGCGTAGTTCTTGATGTTGTTAGCGTCGAGGAAGGCTTTGAGCGAAGCCTCGTCGGCCGCGTTGATGTCACCTTCGTTGGGTTTGCCGTCCGAGAAGAAATAGCCGACATTCTGCGCGCCGGTCAGTTTGCCGGCCGTGTTGAACGCGGTCTTCATGGTTGCCACGGCGGCATCGTAGTTGGTCCCGCCGCCCGCCGTCAGGCCGGAAATGATCGACTTGGCCGTTGCCACGTCAACCCAGATCGCGGTCTTGTCGGTGGCGTTGCTGCTGAAAGTGACGATCTGCACCTTCACGTCGCCAAGGTCGTCGTACTTGTCGAGCAAGGCACTGATCGCCTGCTTGGCCAGGGCCAGGCGCGACAGGCCAGGCACGCCGGACGCATCGGCCATACTGCCGGACACGTCGATCACCAACAGCAGGTTGGAATCGATTTCCACCGCCGCCACCGAACGCTCGGAAGCGACGGCCTTGGGTACGTCATCGACGATGTTCACCACGATGGTGCTGGTGGTGGTGTTGCCCAGGGCATCGGTGGCCTTGTAGGTGAAGCTTTCGCTCAGGCTGTTGGGCCCGTCGTTGGCGTTCGGCGAGGTTTTCGGCGCCGAGGTCAATGTGTAGGTGTAGGTGCCGTTGGGGTTGAGGAGCATTTGCCCGTAGGCCCCGGTGCCACTGCTGACCAGGGTGTAGGTGATTGCGCCGGTAGCCCCGGTGACCGAACCGACCAGTGTTCCCGTGGAAGTTTCGCCGGTATTGCCCGGATCGCTGCCGACCACGGTGCCGGCCGCGAGGTCGAGGCCATCCTTGCTCAGGTCGAGGGCTTTTTCGTAGACCGTCACGTCGGTGTCGGACACGGCCTTGATGCTACTGTTGGACACGTCGATGGTGAGGGTGGTGGTGCTTTCATCGCCATCGGCATCGCGCACGGTGTAGGTGAACACGTCAGTGGCGCCCGCTACGCCCACCGAGTCCGGCCGGCTGTGGTAGGTCGCGTTGCCGTTGGCATCCAGGGTCAGGTAACCGTAGGTGCCATTGATATTGGTGTTGAGGCCACCGCTGGCCGAGGTCGAGGTGTCGCTGCCGGCACGCACGCCGACCACTGCACCCGTAGCCGCCGGGCCATCGGAGCCGCCGATGTCATTGACCAGGACGTTGGTGCCGACCGTCCCGCCCTCTTGCACCTGCTTGAAGTCGGGATTGGCGCTCGGCAAATCATCGATGATGTTGACGTTGATCTGGCCCGACGCAGTACTGCCGTCGTTGTCGTGCGCCACCACGTCGAAATTCTCGACGATGGCGTTGGCGCCGTCAGCCGTTGGATGCGTTTCACTGCCCACCAGGGTGTAGCTGTAGTTGAGCACGCCCGTGACGGGATCAAAGCCGTTGATCGTCAGGAAGTTACCCAGCGGCGTCACCACGGTGTGCGGCAAGCCGACCACCTCGCCGTTGGCGACCACCGCGAAGCCACCCACGACCAGGGAGTTCAGGCCGTCGAGTGCCGTGACGGTGAAGGTCCCGGATTGGGTCAGCGCCGGCGCGTCCGGGTTGGTGCCCCAGTCGAGGTTCTTCTCGTAGACGGTGAGTTCGCCGCCGTTGACGTCCAGGCCGCCGATGATCACCGGGTCATCGTTGTTATGGATCTGCAGCACCAGGTTGGCGGTGCTGGTATCGCCGTCGGCATCGGTGATGGTGTAGGCGAACGTCTCAGTGCCTTTGCCGCGACCTTCCAGGGCCTTGAAGTCCGCGTCGTTGGTGTCCAGCGTATAGGTGTACGTGCCGTTGGCGTTCAGCACCAGGGTGCCGTAAGTGCCGGTAAATGTACCCGGCGTGACTGGGCCGGTGTTCGGGCCGGTCGCGACAAGGTCCGCGCCTTGCACGTCATTGGTCAGGACATTGCCGTCGAGGGTCAGGCGGGTTTCCGATGCATTGTCGGCGTTGCTGTCGTCCACAGCCTTTGGCACGTCATCGACTATGTTCACCACGATGGTGCTGGTGGTGATGTTGCCCAGGGAATCGGTGGCCTGGTAGGTGAAGGTTTCGCTCAGGGTATTGGGGCCATCGTTGGCGTGCGGGGTGGTGCTGGCCGGCGAAGTCAGGGTGTAGGTGTAGGTGCCGTCGGTATTGAGCTGAATCTGCCCATGGCTGCCCGTGGCGCTGCCGACCAGGGCGTAGGTGATCGCACCCACGGCGCCAGTGACCGAGCCCACCAGCGTGCCGGAAGCGGTTTCCCCGGTATTGCCCGGATCGCTGCCTGCGACTGTGCCTGCCGCCAGGTCCTGACCGTCCTTGCTCAGATCGAGGGCTTTTTCGTAGACCGTTACGTCGGTATCGGACACTGCCTTGAGGCAGCTGTTGTAGACGTCGATGGTGAGCGTGGTGGTGCTCTCATCGCCATCGGCATCGCGCACGGTGTAGGTGAATACATCGATCGCACCGGGCCCGCTGACGCTGTTCGGGTTGCTGTGATAGATGGCGTTGCCGTTGGCGTCCAGGGTCAGGTAACCGTAGGCGCCATTGATATTGGTGTTGAGGCCACCGCTGGCCGAGGTCGAGGTGTCGCTGCCGGCACGCACGCCGACCACTGCACCTGTAGCCGCCGGGCCGTCGGAGCCGCCGATGTCATTGACCAGGACGTTGGTGCCGACCGTCCCGCCCTCTTGCACATGCTTGAAGTCCGGATTGGCGCTCGGCAAATCATCGATGATGTTGACGTTGATCTGGCCCGACGCAGTACTGCCGTCGTTGTCGTGCGCCACCACGTCGAAATTCTCGACGATGGCGTTGGCGCCGTCGGCCGCTGGATGCGTTTCGCTGCCCACCAGGGTGTAGCTGTAGCTGAGCACGCCCGTGACGGGATCAAAGCCGTTGATCGTCAGGAAGTTACCCAACGGCGTTACCACGGTGTGCGGCAAGCCGACCACCTCGCCGTTGGCGACTACCGCGAAGCCACCCACGACCAGGGAGTTCAGGCCGTCGAGTGCCGTGACGGTGAAGGTACCGGACTGGGTCAGCGCCGGCGCGTCGGGGTTGGTGCCCCAGTCGAGGTTCTTCTCGTAGACGGTGAGTTCGCCGCCGTTGACGTCCAGGCCGCCGATGATCACCGGGTCATCGTTGTTATGGATCTGCAGCACCAGATTGGCGGTGCTGGTATCGCCGTCGGCGTCGGTGATGGTGTAGGCGAAGGTTTCAGTGCCTTTGCCGCGACCTTCAAGGGCCTTGAAGTCCGCGTCGTTGGTGTCCAGCGTGTAGGTGTAAGTGCCATTGGCGTTCAGCACCAGGGTGCCGTAGGTGCCTACGAATGTGCCTGAGGTGATCGGCCCGGCGCTTGGCCCGGTCGGTACCCGGTCAGCGCCCTGCACGTCATTGGTCAGCACGTTGCCGTTAAGGGTCAGCTGGCTTTCCGAGGCGGTGCCGGCATTGCTGTCATCCACCGCCCTGGGCAGGTCGTCGACGATGTTGACGTCGAGGCTGGCATTGGCGGTGGTGCCGTTGTCATCGACCACGGTCACTGCAAACTGCTCGGACAGGTTGTTCGCGCCGCCGGCGTTCGCATGGGCTTCGTTATCGGCCAGGGTGTAGCTGTAGCTGACAACGCCGGTTGCGCTGTCAAAGCCGGTGATGGTCAGGGTGCTGCCCAGCGGAGTGACGATCGACTGCGGGAAGCCGGCGCTCACACCACCGACCACCACGTTCAGGCCGCCGACACTGAGGGTCTGCACGCCGTCGAGCGCGGTGATGGTGAAGGTGCCGGTCTGGGTCAGCGCAGGGGCATCCGGAGCACTGCCGTCGCCGAGGTTTTTCTCGTAGACCGTCAGCTCGCCACCGTTGACGTTCAAACCGTCGATGGTCACTGGATCATCGTTGTTATGGATCTGCAGCACCAGGTTCGCGGTGCTGGTATCGCCGTCGGAATCGGTGATGGTGTAGGCGAAGGTTTCAGTGCCGTTACCACCGCCGTGCAGCGCCTTGAAGTCCGCGTCGCTGGTGTTCAGCGTGTAGGTGTAAGTGCCATTGGCGTTCAGCACCAGGGTGCCATAGACCCCAGTGAAGGTGCCGGGCGTGATCGGGCCGGCGTTCTCCCCGGTGGGTACCCGGTCAGCGCCTTGCACGTCGTTGGTCAGCACATTGCCATTGAGGGTCAGCAGGGTTTCCGAGGCGGTATTGGCGTTGCTGTCATCCACGGCTTTGGGCAGGTCGTCGACGATGTTGACGTCGAGACTGGCATTGGCGGTTGTGCCGTTGTCATCGACCACGGTGACTGCAAACTGCTCGGACAGGTTGTTCGCGCCGCCGGCGTTCGCATGGGCTTCGTTATCGGCCAGGGTGTAGCTGTAGCTGACAACGCCGGTTGCGCTGTCAAAGCCGGTGATGGTCAGGGTGCTGCCCAGCGGAGTGACGATCGACTGCGGGAAGCCGGCGCTCACACCACCGACCACCACGTTCAGGCCGCCGATGCTGAGGGTCTGCACGCCGTCGAGCGCGGTGATGGTGAAGGTGCCGGTCTGGGTCAGCGCAGGGGCATCCGGAGCGCTGCCGTCGCCGAGGTTTTTCTCGTAGACCGTCAGCTCGCCACCGTTGACGTTCAAACCGTCGATGGTCACTGGATCATCGTTGTTATGGATCTGCAGCACCAGGTTCGCGGTGCTGGTATCGCCGTCGGCATCGGTGATGGTGTAGGCGAAGGTTTCAGTGCCGTTGCCACCGCCGTGCAGCGCCTTGAAGTCCGCGTCGCTGGTGTTCAGCGTGTAGGTGTAAGTGCCATTGGCGTTCAGCACCAGGGTGCCATAGACCCCAGTGAAGGTGCCGGGCGTGATCGGGCCGGCGTTTTCCCCGGTGGGTACCCGGTCAGCGCCTTGCACGTCGTTGGTCAGCACATTGCCATTGAGGGTCAGCAGGGTTTCCGAGGCGGTATTGGCGTTGCTGTCATCCACGGCTTTGGGCAGGTCGTCGACGATGTTGACGTCGAGACTAGCATTGGCGGTTGTGCCGTTGTCATCGACCACGGTGACTGCAAACTGCTCCGACAGATTATTCGCACCATCGGCATTGGCATGGGTTTCGTTGTCGGCCAGGGTGTAGCTGTAGCTGACCACGCCGGTTGCGCTGTCGTAACCGGTGATGGTGAGCGTACTGCCCAGCGGGGTGGTAATTGATTGCGGCAAACCTGCGCTGACGCCACCGCTCACCACGCTGATCCCGCCAATGCTAAGGCTCTGCACACCGTCGAGGGCGGTGATGGTAAAGGTGCCGCTTTGGGTCAGTGCGCCAGCATCCGGCGCGCTGCCGTCGCCCAGGTTTTTCTCGTAGACGGACAGCTCGCCGCCTGACACGCCGAGCCCGCCGATATCGATCGGGTCATCGTTGTTGTGAATGTTCAGCACCAGCGTTGCGGTGCTGGTATCACCATCCGAATCGGTGAGGGTGTAGACGAAGCTTTCCGTGCCGCTGCCACCACCGTGCAGGGCTTTGAAGTCGGCGTCATTAGGGTTCAGCGTGTAGGTGTAAGTGCCGTTCGGATTGAGCACCAGGGTGCCGTAGGTGCCGGTGAACGTACCACCGATTACCGGTCCGCTATTAGGGCCGGTGGGAATGCGGTCAGCACCCTGGATATCGTTGGGCAGCACGCTACCGGTCAGGGTCAACAGGGTTTCCGAAGCGGTATTGGCGTTGCTGTCGTCGATCGCTGTTGGCGCATCGTCGGTGATGTTGATGTCCAGGGAACCGGTGGCCGTGTCGCCATTGGTGTCGCCCGCCACCACGGTGAATTGTTCGCTGAGGGAGTTCGCGCCATCACCCGCCGAATGGGTGTCGTTGCCATTGAGGGTGTAGCTGTAGCTCACCACGCCAGTGGCCGGGTCATAGCCGGTGATCGTCAGCGTGTTACCCAGCTGCGTGGTGATCGATTGCGGGAAGCCTGCCGCCACGCCACCGCTGAACACGCTGATCCCGCCCACGTTGAGGTTGAGCAGGCCATCGGCCGCAGTCACGGTGAAGGTGCCGTTCTGGGTCAGGGCCGAGGGGTTACTGGCCGTGCCGTCGGGAAGATTGGCCTCGTTGAGGGTCAGCTCGCCGCCCGAGGTATTCAGGCCGCCAAGGATGACGGGGTTGTTCACGACCAACGGTGGGACGACGACGGGGGGTGTGACGTTGTCCAGGTTATCGAGGCTGTTGTCGGGATCGTTAAAGATGCGCTCCAGGGGAAACTCTGGAATGCCGTTGAATCCTGCCGTCGGGAAACCCACAGTCGGATCGACCCGGCCTGCCACTTCTTCGAGCTGGACAAAACTGTGGCCGCCGCCCAGGGCTCCGGCAGCGGTGCTGCCCGTTGGCCCGGCCGCAGTGGCTTCACCGGTTTGCGTCGGGTCTTCGCCAGCGGCGATGGCTTTCTGCAGGCGTTCGACGTCGGTCAGCTGCGCCTCGCTGGGCGCCACGGCTTCCGGCGTCTGCACATGGGGCGCCTGGTGCGCGAGCAGTTGCGAGGTCATTTGCAGGCTGCTGCCACGTCCAAGCGTCAGTTCCTGGCCGTTCTGCAGCTTCACCGCCACCGCCCCTTCGGCCCCGGTGACCAATTGATCGCCGGCAAACAGCCGATCGCCCTCGACCAGCGCGCGTCGGGTGCCGTCACCCGCTACAGCAACCACCTGACCAATGACTTTAGTGACGATACCGATGAGCGTAGCCATGTGCATTTCCTCCGCTGCCAACCGTTGCCGGCAGCCTGTTTTTTGCGAAGATCGTGCTCATGGAAAAAAGCCAGTTACCGGGTGAATCGTCTACCGGGCTACGAGTTTTTTCCCGGATAATTCCGGGTCAACCGTGGCCCTGGCGACTTTCTCGCCAAGCCTGTCGCGTATGGGCAATCAGCGCCTGATTCAAATAAACCCAATACATTCAATGGCTTTGGGCTACTAATCGGCAAAAATGATCACCTGCCAGCGATGCGTTACAGTTCTGAACCGACCAAGTGACAAAAAAATGTCACCCAAAAACTGCCCCGCCTCCTTCCCCTCCAGCACTCCATCGTCCGTTATCGATAAATGGATGGAACTTTCGATTTGCCCTTGCAAGCTCCCTAGAGCTCGTAATACAAGGGTTCCACGAGTGAACAATGTGCTGGATTTTTCAGAGCGCATAAGTTTTTTTTGGCATAAGACTTATGAGAAAAATTTCTTAGCTTTGCTCTAGAATGTTCTTAGCTCTGTTGTTACAAGCTTGAAACGGTTTTCACTATAAATGCCGTCAAATATTTGGCGACTGATAAGCATCATTAGGAATCAGGGAGATACACCCATGCGCGTTTTAACCCCCCTCTGCAGCGCGATTTTGCTGGCCATGGCCTGCACTTCACAGGCCCAGGCCATGTCCTTGACCGAGGCCATCCAAAGCACTATTGCAACTCACCCGGAACTTGCCTCACGCGTGGACGCGCGGCTGTCCGCGGACGAAGAAGTCAAAATCGCCAAAGGGGGCTTCTATCCATCTGTCGATCTGAACGCTGCTTACGGCCGCGGCTACAGCGATAACACCAACACCCGTGCACAGGGCAATCACAACACGGAGGTCCTGACTTACACCCAGTCGGAACTGCGCCTGCGGCAGATGCTGTTTGACGGTTTCAACACCGCCAACGAAGTCGAACGCACCAAGGGTGTGGTCAATTCCCGGGCCTATTACGCCCAGGGCACTGCCCAGGACCTGGCCCTGCGGACCATCGAGGTCTACCTCGAAGTGCTCAAGCGTCGCGAACTGGTGACCCTGGCCAAGAACAACCTGCAAGCTCACCTGCGCGTCAACGACCAGATCGGCCTGCGCACCGAGCGCGGTATCGGCAGCACCGCCGACGCCGACCAGTCCACCGCTCGTCGGGCACTGGCGCAAAACAACCTGGACACCGCCGAAGTCGACCTGGCCGACGCCGAATCGAACTTCTACGCCGTGGTAGGTCGCCTGCCGGATGAACTGGAAACCCTGCCTTCGACCCGCGGTGAATTGCCCGCTACCCTGCAGGAAGCCCAGCAGAGCATGGTGGAGAACAACCCGTACCTGAAATCCGCCCAGGCAGACGTGCAGTCCGCCGAGAGCCAGTACGAAGTTGCCAAGTCGCCGTTCTTCCCACGCTTCGACGCTGAAGCGGCAGTGGGCGCGAACAACAACGTGCAGGGCGATGAAGGTCACGACAACGAGTGGCGGGTCGGTGTGGTGATGAACTACAACCTGTTCCGCGGCGGCAGCGACAAGGCCCGCCTGCAGTCCAACGCGCACCAGATCAACCAGGCCATGGACATCCGCAACAACGCCCTGCGCCAGCTCAACGAAAATATCCACCTGGCCTGGAACGCCATGCTCAACGCGAAGAAGCAGACGCCGACCGCGCGCGAGTACGCCGAAACGACCAAACGCGTACGTGCGGCCTACCAGGATCAGTTCGGCCTCGGCCAGCGCACCCTGCTGGACGTGCTCGACAGTGAGAACGAGCTCTACAACGCCAACCGTCGCTACACCGAAGTTCGCTACACCGAGGAATACTCGATGTACCGCATCCTCTCGAACATGGGCCTGTTGCTGAGCAAACAACGTGTGGTGCTGCCTGCCGATGCGATCGCCAAGACCGAAGTGAAGAATGAAGCCCGCTTGCCTGAACTGAGGTAAGTGCCGGTGTAGGAGCTGCCCCAGGCTCCTACACAGTATGTTGTGTTGATGTGGCAGCCCGTTCACCTGGAGCGATCAATTTGACCAGCATGGAAACCGGCAACACTGGTGTCGATCCGCGTCTTGGCTTCGACGACCCGCTTCTTGACGGGCTGTTGATCCTCTGCAAACTCCACGGCGCGACGGTCAGTCGCGCCAGCCTGAGTGCCGGGCTGCCCCTGAACAAACAACGCCTGAGCCTGGACCTGCTGCCCCGCGCAGCAGCCCGGGCCGGTTTGCAGGCGCGCGTGCTGCGCCGGGAACTGGCGGATATTTCCCCTCTCAACCTGCCCGTGATGCTGATACTCGGCAACGGCCGCACGGCCGTTCTGCGACGTCTGGGAGACGATGGCCGCCTGCTCATCCTGCCCAGCGAAGCCGACGGTGGCGAACAATGGGTCAGCCGTGAAGAGCTGACTGAAAATTACAGCGGCCAGGCATTGTTTGCCCGGCCACGCCATGAACTTGAAGACCTGCGCTCGCCCCTGGTACCCCGGGTGGAAGCCTGGTTTCGCGACACACTGAAACTGTCCAAATGGCTGTACAGCGACGCCATCCTGGCAAGCTTCCTGATCAACCTCCTGGGCCTGATGGTGCCGCTGTTCGTCATGCAGACCTACGACCGGGTCGTGCCGAACCAGGCCACATCGACCCTGTGGGTGCTGTCCATCGGCTTGCTGATCGGCACCGGTTTTGAACTGGTGCTGCGCGTGGTGCGCGCGCACTTGCTGGACACCGCCGGGAAGAAAACCGACGTGATTCTCTCGGCCACTCTGTTCGAGCGCATCACTGGCATGTCGATGAAGGCACGGCCGGCCACCATCGGCGGGTTTGCCCAGAGCATCCATGACTTCCAGGGCCTGCGTGAGTTTCTCACCGCCGTGACCCTCACCAGCCTGATCGACCTGCCATTCGCCGTGCTCATGCTGGTGGTGATCGGTCTGCTGGGCGGCTGGCTGGTGGTGATCCCGCTGCTGGCATTTCCGATCACCATCATCTTCGCGATGATCATCCAGGCACGCCTGCGCGACACCGTGCAAAAAAGCCTGACCCTGGGTGCGGAACGCCAGGCCCTGCTGATTGAAACCCTGGGCGGCCTGGAAACCCTCAAGGCCTGCAGCGCCGAAAGCGAGCGCCAGCACAAATGGGAAACCACCCACGGCGCCCTGACCCGCCTCGACAGCCACGCCCGCAATCTCTCGGCCCTGGCCACCAACGGCACCCTGTTCATCCAGCAATTTTCCGGCATGGCGACCATCGTCGCCGGGGTCTACAGCATCATTGCCGGCAACCTCAGCGTTGGTGCGCTGGTGGCGACCTACATGCTTGGCAGCCGGGTGCTGGCACCGCTCGGGCAGATTGCCGGCCTGATCACGCGTTACCAGCAAGCGCAGTTGACCATGAAAAGTACCGATGCGCTGATGGGGCTGCCCCAGGAGCGCGACGCCCGGCAACGGCCGCTGGAGCGCACGCAACTGCAAGGCGCCCTCGACGTCAGTGGCGTGACCTTTCACTACAACGGCCAGAGTGCCCCGGCGCTGCACAACGTCAGTTTCAGCATGAAACCCGGTGAGCGCATCGGCATTATCGGCCGCAGCGGCTCGGGCAAAAGCACCCTCGCCCGCCTGGTGATGGGTTTCTACACCCCGGAAGAAGGCCAGTTGCTACTCGACGGCCTGGACCTGCGGCAACTGGACGTCGCCGACTTGCGCCAGCAGATCGGCTACGTTGCCCATGACTTGCCGCTGCTGGCCGGCAGCCTGCGCGATAACCTGACCCTGGGCGCCCGCTATGTCAGTGATTCGCGAATGCTCGAAGTGGCAGAACTCACCGGCGTCACAGAGCTCGCCCGCCAACACCCGCAAGGCTTCGACCGGCCGGTAGGTGAACGCGGCCAGTTGCTGTCCGGCGGCCAGCGCCAGGCCGTGCTGCTGGCCCGGGCCTTGTTGCTCGACCCACCGATCATGCTGCTCGACGAGCCCACCAGCGCCATGGACAACAGCAGCGAAGACGTCCTGCGCCAGAAACTCCACGGCTGGGTCCAGGGCAAGACCCTGCTGCTGGTCACCCACCGGACCTCGATGCTCAGCCTGGTGGATCGGCTGGTGGTGCTGGACAACGGACGGATCGTCGCCGACGGTCCGAAAGAAGCGGTCATCGATGCACTGCGCAAGGGCCGCGTCGGCTCTGCAGCGGTCTAGGAGTTGCCCATGGCCCGATCATCATCCGACTCGCCCGACGCAAAGCCGCGCGGTTATTTCGGCAGTTTCAGGAAAAGCGCCGAGAGCGAGTTCATGCCGGAGACCGCCGGCGCGACGCTGCAGGATTCCCCGCGCTGGTCGCGGATCACCGTGTGGCTGGCGGCGGGGCTGATCGTCAGCGCCGTGGTCTGGGCCAAATTCGCCGTGCTCCAGGAAGTCACCATGGGCGAAGGCAAGGCGATTCCGTCAAGCAAGGTCCAGGTGATTCAGAACCTGGAAGGCGGCATCGTCACCGAGATCTTTGTCCGCGAGGGGCAGATGGTGAACAAGGGCGATACCTTGCTGCGCCTGGATGACACCCGCTTTCTATCGAACAAGGGTGAAAGCGAGGCCGATCGATATGCCTTGACCGCCCAGGTTGAACGCCTGTCCGCCGAGGCCGAAGGGCGGCCCTTCAAGTTGTCGGCCGAGGTGATCGCCAAGGCGCCGCAGGTGGCCGAGGACGAGCGCTCGCTCTACGAGCAACGGCAGCGTCGACTGGCCAGTGAACAGCGCACGCTCAGCGAACAGCTGCGGCAAAAAACCCAGGAACTGGCGGAGTTTCGCTCGAAACAAGGGCAATTCAGTTCGAGCCTGGCCCTACTGCAGCAAGAGATGAACATGTCAGCACCGCTGGTCGGCACCGGTGCCGTGTCCCCCGTAGAAATCCTGCGACTCAAGCGCAGCGCGGTGGAAATTCGCGGCTCGTTGAACGCCACGACCCTGGCCATTCCTCGGGCGGAATCGGCGATCGCTGAAATCAAGAGCAAGATTGACGAGTCCGAACAATCTTTCCGTTCGGACGCTGCCAAGGAGCTCAACGAGAAACGCACCGACCTTTCAAAAATTACCGCTTCGAGCATCGCCATCGATGACCGCGTCACCCGCACCACGGTGGTCTCGCCGGTTCACGGGATCATCAAGGTGCTGAAGGTCAACACCATCGGCGGCGTGGTCCAGCCCGGCAGCGACATGGTGGAAATCGTACCGTTGGAAGACAACCTGCTGATCGAGGCCAAGGTCCGTCCGCAGGACGTGGCGTTTCTGCATCCGGGGCAGCGGGCGATGGTCAAGTTCAGCGCCTACGACTACACCATTTATGGCGGCTTGAGCGCCAAGCTGGAGTTGATTGGCGCAGATACTATTACCGATGACAAGGGCAACAGCTTTTATCTGATCCAGGTGCGCACCGACAAGAACCACTTGGGTGGGGATGCGAAGCCGTTACTGATCATCCCGGGGATGGTGGCGACGGTGGACATCATCACCGGTGAGAAGAGTGTGCTGGACTACCTGCTCAAGCCGGTGCTGAAGGCGCGGACCGAGGCGATGCGCGAGCGGTAGGTTCTGGCCTGGAGTTGTGGTGATAGCTCTACCGTCTTCGCGGGCAAGCCCGCGAAGAGGCCGGCACGAGCAACGCCTAATTCGGCCCATGATTACGCAAAAAAACCTCCTCCCCCATCGCCGCGATCTGCCCCTCGATCAACGCCTCGAACGGCTTCAGCAATGGCTCAAAGGACATCGGCGCTTCCAGCACCTGCAACGCCTGCGCGATGGCCTCCACCGTCGATAAAGCCCCCGGCCCCGGCGCCTTGCGCAATCGATACCGCGACACTCCGCCCTGCGCCAGCGTCACCCGTGGCAATGTCGCCAGCAGCGGATTGAGGTGCAGCAGCTTGCGCGCCTTGCGCCAGGTACCGTCCGGCACCACCAGCAACAGCGGCTGATCATCTGCGCCATAGCCCTGCAGCGTCTGCGTATCCTCGCCCGGAAACAGCAGCCGCGCCTGGTACCCCGGTTGATTCAACAACGCCGGCAGATCCGCGAACACTTCGCCCACGATCAGCTCGGCATTGGTCAAGCCAAGCGCGGCCAAACGTGCGGTATTCAGCGCGTGGTTTACTTCACTCGGATGCTGCAGCACCAGCACCCGGGTACGGCTGTCGAGGCTCGGGATCAATAGGCACAGGCAATGGGCTTCTGGGCGCAGGCAGCGCGGGCAATGGATTCTGGACATTATTTCAAGCCTGATTGAGTTGCGCTTTGAGCAGATCGCGGAAGGTCTGGATCAGCGGTTCGCGGCTGCGGCCACGGCGCACGATCATGGAAAATGGCGCCTGATAACCAAAAGTCGCCGGCAGCAACACCCGCAAATCGCCCTTATCGGCCCAGGCCTGGGCGTAGTGTTCGGGCAAGTAACCGATGTAGGCGCCAGACAGCACCAGGATCAACTGCGCCTCCATGCTCTCCACGGTGGCGGCGCTGTGTTTGAAGCCGTGGCGCGCCAGTTCCGCCTGGCTCCAGTACCCCCGGCCGACCATGCGCTGCTGGGTAATGACCTGCTCGGGGATACGTCGTTCGGTGAACAGCGGGTGCCGGCTGCTGCAGTACAACCAGTGCTGCTCGCGGTACAGCGGCATGTACACCAGCCCGCTCATGCGCGTGGAAAATGCACCGATGGCCAGGTCCAGGCGATTGTCCTGCACGCCGAGTTGCAGCTCGTAGGGGCTCATGACCGACAAGTGCAGATGCACGGCCGGGTGCTCCTGGCTGTAGGCGCCGATGGCTTCGGCGAACGGCAGGGCCTTGTCGCTGACGGTGGAGTCGATAACCCCCAGGTTCAGCGTGCCGCGCAACTCGCCCTTGAGTGCGGCGGCATATTGCTCGAATCCTTCGAGCTCGGCCAGCAACCGCAAGGTTTCCTGGTGGAACAGCTCACCCTTGCTGGTCAGGCTGAAACCGCCACGCCCGCGATGGCAGAGCACCAGGCCGAGGGCGGCTTCGAGCTGACTCATGTAAGTGCTGATAGCCGAAGTCGAGAGGTTGAGCTCCTGCTGGGCAGTGGCAAACCCCTGATGGCGAACCACACTGACAAAAATGCGCAGCAGTTTCAGGTCGGGTAAAGCGTTGGCCATGGGAACTCCGGATTCGCGGCAGCTCCTGCCATCAGCCGTTAAATTTACCGCCGCCATTTTCCATTAGTTTAGAAAAATCTGAACTAAGTATTTGTGCGTAGCGATTCTTCCCCGCCACTACATTTCGCAGAATCGGCGCCTAATACAAAAAAATGATGAGGCCTGAACCCGTGGACAAGATTCTTCACCAACCACTGGGCGGCAACGAAATGCCGCGCTTCGGCGGCATCGCCACCATGATGCGACTTCCCCATGTGCCGACCGCTGCCGGTCTGGACGCTGCCTTCGTTGGCGTGCCCCTGGACATCGGTACCTCCCTGCGCCCTGGTACCCGTTTCGGGCCTCGGGAAATCCGCGCCGAATCGGTCATGATTCGCCCTTACAACATGGCGACCGGCGCCGCTCCGTTCGATTCGCTGTCGGTGGCGGACATCGGCGACGTGGCGATCAACACCTTCAACCTGCTCGATGCCGTACGGATCATCGAAGAATCCTACGACAACATCCTCGAACACGACGTGATCCCGCTGACCCTGGGCGGCGACCACACCATCACCCTGCCGATCCTGCGTGCCATCCATAAAAAGCACGGCAAAGTCGGCCTGGTGCACATCGACGCCCATGCCGATGTCAACGATCACATGTTCGGCGAAAAAATCGCCCACGGCACCACGTTCCGTCGCGCAGTCGAAGAAGGCCTGCTGGATCCGGACCGCGTAGTACAAATCGGCCTGCGCGCCCAGGGCTACACCGCCGACGACTTCAACTGGAGCCGCAACCAGGGCTTTCGCGTCGTGCAGGCCGAAGAGTGCTGGCACAAATCTCTTGCGCCGCTGATGGCTGAAGTGCGCGAGAAAGTGGGTGGCGGCCCGGTGTACCTGAGTTTTGACATCGACGGCATCGATCCGGCCTGGGCGCCAGGCACCGGCACCCCGGAAATTGGCGGACTGACGACCATTCAGGCGATCGAGATCGTGCGCGGCTGCCAAGGCCTCGACCTGGTCGGCTGCGATCTGGTAGAAGTCTCGCCCGCTTATGACACCACCGGTAATACCTCTCTGCTGGCCGCCAACCTGCTGTACGAAATGCTTTGCGTGCTGCCTGGCGTGGTTCATCGCTGAGGACGGGTCATGAACGAACGCGATCAAGTATTGCAAGCCGCCGCCGATCTGGTGTCGGCCTTTGCCGGTAACGATCGCGAAGCCTATTTCGGCGCCTTCAGCGCCGATGCCAGCTTCGTCTTCTACACCCTCGAACAGCCCCTGCTGTCGCGCGATGCCTATCAGGCGTTGTGGGACACCTGGCGCCGCGAGGATGGCTTCGAGGTGCTTTCGTGCACTTCAAGCAACGCTTTCGTCAGCCTGCAGGGTGACGTGGCGATTTTCATCCATGACGTGGCCACCGAGCTGCGCATGCAAGGGAAGCAACACTTCAGCCAGGAGCGCGAGACGATTGTTTTCAGAAAACACTCGTCTGGCCAAGAACAACAAGGCCATTGGCTGGCCTGCCACGAACATTTATCCGCGATGCCGGAAGGGCTGCCACCTCCTTAGCCAAACAGGTGACGCTCACACACGATGAGCGCGCCTTTATGATCGGAGCAGATCATGAATAACAACAACAACGAAAAAAGCCTTAGCAGCATCGAAACAAACGGGGTCGAACAGATCCCGGATCACGAACGCGATGCCCGTCCCGGCGATTTGTTTCGCCTGATCTTCGGCGGCGCCAACACTTTTGCGACCGCCGTGCTCGGCAGCTTTCCGGTGTTGTTTGGCCTGTCCTTCCAGGCCGGTGTATGGGCGATCGTGCTGGGCGTCGTGCTTGGCGCGCTGATCCTTGCACCCATGGGCCTGTTCGGCCCGATCAACGGCACCAACAACGCCGTGTCTTCCGGTGCGCACTTCGGCGTGCACGGGCGGATCGTCGGTTCGTTCCTGTCGTTGCTGACCGCCATCGCCTTCTTCTCACTGTCGGTGTGGAGCTCGGGTGATGCGCTGATCGGTGGCGCCAAACGCCTGATCGGCCTGCCGGAAACCGACCTGAGTCTGGGCCTGGCCTACGGATTGTTCGCCATCCTGGTGCTGACCGTGTGCATCTACGGTTTCCGCTTCATGCTGTGGGTCAATCGCATTGCGGTATGGGCGGCCAGCGCGCTGTTCCTGCTCGGCATCTTCGCGTTTGCCCCGACCTTCGACAGCCAGTTCGCCGGAACCGTGGCCCTGGGTCAGGCCGGCTTCTGGGCAGCCTTTATCGGCGCAGCGCTGGTGGCCATGAGCAACCCGATATCCTTCGGCGCGTTTCTCGGTGACTGGTCGCGGTACATCCCACGCGAAACCCCGAAAGGCCGGATCATGTTTGCAGTGATCGCGGCACAGCTTGCCACCCTGATCCCGTTCCTGTTCGGCCTGGCCACTGCCACCATCGTGGCGATCAAGGCGCCGGACTACATCGCGGCCAATAACTATGTAGGCGGTCTGCTGGCGGTCTCGCCTAGCTGGTTTTTCCTGCCGGTGTGCCTGATCGCGGTGATCGGCGGCATGTCCACAGGCACCACGTCCCTTTATGGCACCGGGCTGGACATGTCCAGTGTGTTTCCGCGAGTGCTGTCACGGGTCAAGGCCACGTTGCTGATCGGGGTGATGTCGATTGCCTTCATCTTCATCGGTCGCTTCGCCGCCAACCTGGTGCAAAGCGTATCGACCTTCGCCGTACTGATCATCACCTGCACCACGCCATGGATGGTGATCATGATTATCGGCCTGGTGGTGCGCCGTGGCTTCTACTGCCCGGATGACCTGCAGGTATTCACCCGAGGCGAAAAAGGTGGCCGCTACTGGTTCACCCACGGCTGGAACTGGCGCGGCCTGGGGGCCTGGATCCCGAGTGCGCTGGTGGGGCTGTGCTTCGTCAACCTGCCCGGCCAATTCGTTGGACCGCTGGGTAACCTGGCCGACGGCATCGACATTAGCCTGCCGGTCACCCTGGGCCTGGCGTCGGTGGTGTACCTGGTCCTGCTGAGCCTGTTCCCGGAGCCCAAGGCGGTGTTTGGCCCGGATGATTTACGCAGCGAAGGCATAGCGCCGCTTGATGCAAGACCTGTGGGAGCAAGGCTTGCCCGCGATTGAGGCGCCGCGATTTATAGCTGGACCGCGTCATCGTTTATCGCGGGCAAGCCTTGCTACCACAGGGCATGAGTTGCCTGCGGGGACCGAGCAGCACCACAGAACCATTTTTGTTTCACCATAAAAAAGACAATCGGAGACACGCCATCATGGCTTTGGATTTATTCGTCGTTCTCATATACGCCGCCGCAATGCTGGTCCTCGGCTACTTCGGCATGCGCAAGGCCAAGACCAACGAAGACTACCTGGTTGCCGGTCGCAATCTCGGCCCGACCCTGTACATGGGCACAATGGCCGCGACCGTCCTGGGTGGTGCGTCCACCGTCGGCACCGTGCGCCTGGGTTATGTCCACGGTATTTCCGGGTTCTGGCTTTGCGCGGCACTGGGCTGCGGGATCGTGGCGCTGAACCTGTTCCTCGCCAAGCCGCTGCTCAAGCTGAAGATCTACACCGTTACCCAGGTGCTGGAAAAACGCTACAACCCGATGGCCCGCTCCGCGAGTGCGGCGATCATGCTGGCGTACGCGCTGATGATCGGCGTGACCTCGATCCTGGCAATCGGCACGGTCCTGCAAGTGCTGTTCGACCTGCCCTTCTGGATCTCGGTGCTGCTGGGCGGCGGCGTGGTGGTGGTCTATTCGGCGATCGGCGGCATGTGGTCCCTGACCCTGACTGACATCGTCCAGTTCGTGATCAAGACCGTCGGCCTGATGTTCATCCTGCTTCCCATCTGCCTGTACCGCGTTGGCGGCTGGGATGAACTGGTGCTGAAACTGCCGGCGACCGCCTTCAGCTTCACCACCATCGGCTGGGACACCATCATCACCTACTTCATGATCTACTTCTTCGGGATCCTGATCGGCCAGGACATCTGGCAGCGCGTGTTCACCGTGAAGACCGCGAAGATTGCCCAGTACGCCGGTACTTTCGCAGGCTTCTACTGCATTCTCTACGGACTGGCCTGCGCCCTGATCGGCATGGCCGCCCACGTGTTGATCCCGGACCTGGACAACGTCAACAACGCCTTCGCCGCCATCGTCAAACTGTCGTTGCCGGACGGCATCCGTGGCCTGGTCATCGCTGCCGCACTGGCCGCCATGATGCCCACCGCCAGCGCCGGCCTCCTCGCGGCGTCCACCACACTGACCGAAGACCTGCTGCCAAAGCTGCGTGGCGGCAAACAGTCGAGCCTGGGCATCAACCGGCTGTTTACCCTGCTGACCGGCATCGCCGTGCTGGGTATCGCCCTGGTGGTGAACGACGTCATCAGCGCACTGACCCTCGCCTATAACCTGCTGGTGGGTGGCATGCTGATCCCGCTGATGGGGGCCATTTTCTGGAAACGCGCAACCACCGCCGGCGCCATTGCCAGCATGGGCCTGGGCTTTGCCACCGCACTGCTGTTCATGTTCAAGGATGGCCTGGATGCCAACACGCCGATCTACTACAGCCTGGCTGTCGGCCTGGTGAGCTTTGTGGTGGTGAGCCTGGCGTCCCGTCGCCCTTCAGTGGTGGCGAGCGCGATCTGATAGCGCACAACTGACTAAATGTTTTCTTCGACGGGTGTGGCGTCGGTTGCCACACCCGTTTTTTTTCGCCCGCCGAAAAGATCATGGCAGAACAGCGACAGCGCGGATTCGGAATCGGCCTGCTGTACTGGAAGAGTAAAACCAGGATGGACCGCGTTTACTGGCGGGAAGCTGGATGCTCAGAAACGCAAAAACGGCCAATGATCTGAGCCGTTTTGATTGAGATGGGGATACATCAGGTTGCTTGGCAGAGGATTGCGGGAGCTAGGATTACGGGTGCTCTGCTGGCGATGGGAAACCTGAGGGCGTCCGTGGGAGCAAAGCTTGCTAGCGATGGATCGAGCGGCGCATGCAGCCTGCCAGCCTGCCCGTGTGATCATTCGCGACCATCGCGAGCAAGCGAGCGCCTGCAACCACGATTAACGGCGGCGCGGCTGGCGTCGACGCTGTTCGTCGTCTGTACGGATAGGCACAGGTTGCAGAGGCGGTTCGATCAAACCGAGTGCGACACCCAGGTCGTGCAGCCAGTTTTGGATTTTCTCTTTCATGGTGCCCCCTTCAGGGTAGTGCCGAGCGACCGGAATTCTGAAGTCGCTTCGCACTGATAATAGTCCGAAGTCCTGCGCAATGCTCGGCAAAAGAAACAATGATCTGTTACTGAATTGATCCAAATCCCGCTCGGATAGTTCAAGCAAACGCCTGCTCCGCCTTCGAAAGCCCCGGGTAGACCGCCTGCTGCTGTTCTATCCATGCATTCAGATTGGCCCCGACCATGCCCTTGCGCCACATCAGCCAAGTAGTCGCACTGGCAAACGGTTCGGCCAACGGGTGCACGGCCACGCTTTCGCGCCCTGGCAAGCTGGCGAGCATGGATTCCGACATCAGCGCCACGCCAGAGCCTGCGATCACACAGGCGAGCATGCCCGGGTAACTCTCAATCTCCATGGCCCGCCCCATGGCTGCATGATCATGGGCGAACCAGGCCTCCAGGCGCATGCGGTAGGAACACCCCTGACGAAACGTGAACACCGAACGCCCCTGCACATCCAGCGCGCTGCGCACCGGCGGATGGTCAGCCTCGCTGATCAGCACCAGTCGTTCGTCGCACAGTGGCAAGCCGTCGAGGCCGGCGAGTTCCAGCGGGCCGTCTACCAATGCCGCATCCAGCCGACCGGTCAACAACCCTTCCAGCAGCTCACCGCTGGGACCGGACTGCACCTGCAGGTTCACCGCCGGGTAACTGCGGTGATAGCGCGCCAGCAACGCCGGAAGGTGAATGGCGGCCGTGCTGTACATGGTACCGAGCACAAAATCGCCCGCCGGCTGCCCGCCTTGCACGGCCGCCTGCGCCTCATCGTGCAGGCTGAACAGCTTGCCGGTGTAGTCCAGCAGAACTTTTCCTGCAGGCGACAGCTGCAAACGCTGACGTTCGCGCAGGAAAAGCTCTACACCGAGTTGCTCTTCCAATTGCTTGAGCCGCGTCGACAGGTTTGACGGCACCCGATGCAAACGCTCTGCGGCTCGGGTAATGGAACCCTCCTCGGCGACTGCCTGGAAGATGCGCAGTTGACTGAATTCCACGCCATTCTCCAAAAATGAATAAGTTACTCACTATTATTCATTTTTAAAGAAAGTCAATCAGTCCTAGCCTGACGGTCATTGATCTTCAGCAGGAGTCCACCATGAACCCCTTGATTCGTTTGTCTGCCAGCTTTATCGCCTTGATGATGGCCATGGGCATCGGCCGCTTCGCCTTGACCCCCCAACTCCCGCACCTGCTCAGCGAAGGTCAGATCGACCTGACTGCGGCGGGTTTGATCGCTGCAGCAAATTATCTGGGTTATTTCGTCGGCGCCGTGGACGCGATGTTTTCCCGCAGGCCTGCGCAGATCCGCAGTCGGTTGCAGGGTGGGCTGTGGCTATGTGTCCTGCTGACCCTGGCGTCGTTCTGGGCCCACGGTTTCTGGTCGCATCTGTTGCTGCGCTTTGGTACCGGTGTGGCCAGCGCCTGGGTGCTGGTGATGATCACCGCCTTGAGTCAGCCCCTCGCCGTCGCGGCCGGTCGTCCACGTCTGGGTGCCCTGGTATTTGCCGGACCGGGCCTGGGCATTTTCCTGACCGGGATGCTGGCGCTGGGCTCGAACCTGCTGGGGCAGACCTCGGCCACATTGTGGCTGGTATATGCCGCAGTCGGGCTGGTGATGTTGCTGGGGATCCTGCCATTCCTGCCCCGGCCAGCCGCAACAGCGGCTAGCGCACCCGTCGACGCAGGCACCGCACACCGCGGCATCGGCCGTCTGGGCCTGGTCTATGGATTGTACGGTTTGGGCTACATCATTCCCGCCACCTTCCTTTCACAGATGGCCAGCGCGCAATTTCAGGGCCAATGGCAGGCCGATTTGTTCTGGCCATGCTTCGGCCTGGCCGCTGCATCCGGTGTGGTGCTGGTGAGTTTGCGCCGACACAATCCGAACGCCACCCGGCACTGGCTGATGGCGACCTTGTGGCTGCAGGCGGCGGGCGTCTTTGCCTGCCTGCTGGGCAGTGGCACGGGCCTGGCGTTGGGTGTGCTGCTGTGCGGCGGACCGTTCCTGGCCTGCATGCAACTGGTGATGCAACGCTCGCGGGAACTGGCACCCCACGCCACTCAGCGCAACGCGGGGTTGCTGACCGCGTGCTTCGCAATAGGTCAGCTCGCAGGCCCGCTGCTGGCTGCGGCAAGCAGCCATTACAGCGGCAGTTTGCAGCCTGGGTTGATCGTTGCCGGCAGCGGCTTGCTGATCGCGGGTGCGCTGTCGGGCAGCGCCGACAATGCTGCACCGAGATTCAGCGCGGGCGACCGCACAACCATCGTTCAACGTTGAAGGGTCACAGCGCCTTGCGGGCAGCCCAGTAACCAACGGTGCAGGCGAGGCAAGTGGCAAAGGCGCCCCAGGCCATGTCCATGAATACCAACTGGGCCGACCAGCCTTTCAGCGTCGCCCAGTTGCTCAGGTCATACGTGCCATACGCCACCAGGCCCAGCAAGGCGCCCATGCACGCTGCGCGCTGCCAACTGGTGGCTGGCAATACCACGAACATCACGCAACCGAAGACATACAAAAGATAGAAAACCGCTGCCGGACCCAGCAGCGGTTTGTCGAGCATCAGCGAGCCAAGCAGTGCCTTGTACTTCGACGCCATCAACACGCCGAGCCAAAGGCCATCCAGGACCAGAAACGCCAGCAAGGTGCCCGCGTACGCAAATAACTCTTTTTTCATGGTCGTCCATCCCCCTGTTGATAAGCATGGGGCTGGTCGGCCATCAGCTTAGTTCAATACGATCTGCGTGAATGACGATCTGTCCGTTCTTGTACAACGCGCCGATCGCTTTCTTGAAGTTGCCTTTGCTGACGCCGAACATACTGCTGATCAGGGTCGGATCGCTCTTGTCGCTGATCGGCAAGGTACCGTTGTTGTCGCGCAACTTGGCAAGGATCTTCGAGTTCAGGCTGGTGGCCGCTTCTTCGCCAACCGGCTGCAGGCTCAGGCTGATCTTGCCGTCGGGACGAACCTCCTTGATGAAGCCCTTCTCTTCCTTGCCGGCGCGCATGAACTTAAAGATTTCGTTCTTGTGAATCAAGCCCCAATGCTTGTTGTTGATGATTGCCTTGAAACCCATATCGGTCGCTTCGGCTACCAGCAAGTCGACTTCCTGGCCGGCAGTGTAGCTGGCCGGGGTCTTGTCCAGGTAGCGATCCAGCCGTGCAGTGGCAGTGATCCGACGCGTGTGCTTGTCGAGATACACGTGCACCACGACATATTCGCCGGCGGTCATCTGGCGTTTTTCTTCGGAGTACGGCAGCAGCAGGTCTTTAGGCAGGCCCCAATCGAGAAATACGCCGATGCTGTTGACTTCAACAACTTTCAAACTGGCGAATTCACCGACTTGAACTTTCGGCGTTTCGGTCGTTGCGATGAGTTTGTCATCGCTGTCCAGATAAATGAAAACGTTAAGCCAATCTTCATCTTCGCTGGGAATATCTTTGGGAATATAACGATTAGGCAGCAGGATTTCGCCATCCGCGCCACCGTCCAGATATAAACCGAAGTTAGTGTGTTTAACCACTTGCAAACTGTTGTAACGCCCGATTAAAGCCATGTCCAATACCCTCATTGCGTGGGCGGCATTCTACCCGGTTTTGCGGCCAGCGTTCTGCGCCCGGCCCGGTGGCGCCGAAAAATTAGCTCAAAAGCTTGATTTTCATGGGTTTGGCTCACCGGCACCAGCCGCTCGTCCGACGAACCGACCCAGCTTCAGCGCCCATCGCCTGCACAAAAAACCTTTTCTCATCCACACGTCTGTAGTTAAAACAGCAGCTTAGGGCGACCGGGAGATTATTAATCCGGTTTAAATCCCACTGCCGCCAAGATTAAATTGGGGAGATATTTCCCAAGCAATTGTCAAGTATTTCCTGTATTATTCATGGCCAAGTTAATTTTCTATAGGTTAATGGCCGCCATGCGTCAAAAAGCATCCAACAGCAAAGCAAAGCCAGCTCCAGCCGTTGAAACCAGCGAATCGATCAACAACCAGATCGCTGCATTCCTCAAGTCCGGCGGCGAGATCCAGCAAATTGCCAAAGGCGTCAGCGGTCAGACGTTCGGCCCGTCCAAGCAGATCACGCTGGGCAAAAAGTAATACCGGCATCAACTGGTCCATAGGCGCTTTGAGCTTCGAAGCGCTTGGACTGAACCCTCCCGAAATACCCGCACAAACTCCCAATTCTCAAAAATCGACGAACGGCCTCCAGCGCCGGGTATTCGCCGGTATCCTTGCACACCTCTAGATCAAGCGTTTCAGCCGCTTTCAGGTTTCTGCTTCGCGCTGTTCATGGAGTGACGCATGTTCAAGCCCCCACTCATATTGCTCGGCACCCTGCTGTCGTGTTCGCTCGCCCATGCGCAGATCTTCCAGCGCGAGTTGGGCGACTTCGACCTGAAACTCGGCACCTCGCCCTCGCGCAGCATGGCTCAGGGCCTGGTCAAACCGGCCGCCGTCGGCTCATTCCATGGCGGCCTCGACCTGAGCCACGACAGCGGGTTCTACGTCGGCCAATGGTCACCCAGCATGGGCCTGAGTACAGGTAACAACCTGGAAGTCGATTCCTACATGGGCTTCAAGCAGCCTTTCGACCAGACGCTCGGTTACGAGGTCGGGATGATTCACTACAGCTACCCGAAAGTGGACACCCTCGACAGCCAGGAGCTGTTTGGCGGCCTGACGTTACTGGGCAGCCGCTTCGGCGCCGCGTTCAGCAACGACCCCGACAAGCAGAACAGCACCGTGTTTGCCGATCTTGGCGGCAACAAGCCGTTTGGAATTGGGGTTAGCATGAAGTACACCAGCCACCAGCTGAACGCGCCGGTCTCGGTCGACGGCGGCAATATCGGCAGTTTTACCGACTGGTCAGTGCAGCTTTCCCGCCCCTTCATGGGCATCGACCTGAACCTGATCTACAGCGATTCCAACCTCAGCGGCAGTGATTGCTCCGCCTATTCCGGACACAACAGTCAGTGCGACGGGCTGGTAACCCTCAAGGCCGAGCGCAGCTTCTACTGAGCGGCGGGGCGGTGTGCACCGATGATATGAACTGCAAGGCTGATCCTGCGATCACATAAGAATCTCCTCAAGTAGCCAGGCTTTTGCAAGGACTCGCCCATGTCGCGCTGGTTTAAATGTCTCGCCGTCATCCTCACCCTTAGCCTGGCCCTCGGCGCGTGCAGCCGCGTGGGCCTGGCCTATCGCAACCTCGACGTGATCATTCCCTGGACGCTCAGCGACTACCTGGACATGAATGGAGAGCAGAAAGGCTGGTTCAACGAACGCCTCAAGGAACACCTGAGCTGGCACTGCACGACACAACTGCCAGGGTATCTGGACTGGCTGGATCGCCTGCAGACCATGGTCGAAAACAATCAGGTAACCGACGAAGCGCTGCAAGCCCGGACCCAGGAAGCCAAGGAAGCCATCGCGCAGACTGCCCGGGAAATCACCCCCTCAGCCATCGTGCTGTTGCAGGGGTTGGACGACAAGCAAGTGGCGGAGATGAATGAAGCCTTTGCCAAGGATCAGCGCAAGCGTCAGGAGGAATACCTCAAGCCATCCCTGGACCAACAGATCAAGGACCGCACACGGCGCATGGAGAAACGCCTGGATGATTGGCTCGGGCCGTTGAGTTCGACCCAGAAGCAACGTGTAGTGGCCTGGTCCACGGCTCTGGGTGACCAGAACACCCAATGGATCGCCAACCGGGTCCACTGGCAGAAGCAATTCAGCGCGGCCGTGGCGCAGCGCCACAGTCCGGAGTTTGCGCAACGCATCGAGACGTTGCTGGTGAACAGGGAGAGTTTGTGGACGCCGGCTTATCGCCAGGCCTTCGCTGCAACCGAAGCACAGGCTCGATCGCTGTTTGTGGATTTGATGGCCGAAAGCACGCCAGCACAGCGCGAGCGGTTATTGAAGAAGATCGAGGGAGTGAGGAAAGACTTCAACGATTTGAAATGCCTGAAAGCGGCGCAGCAAAATTGAACAAATACCCGCTCAGATACCACGATTGCATGTGGGAACGAGCCTGCTCGCGATAGCGTCATCCCATCCAACATCAAAGTTGAATGTTATACCGCGTCGCGAGCAGGCTCGCTCCCACAGAGTTGAGCCACACGGGCATCGCGGGCCTTCAGGCAATCTGAGCTTTCGACGCGACCGTATCGAACGTGACTTCATCCAGCGCATCTTCCTGCTCGTCCAGCACCTGACGCGGGTGGTCATTGCCCGGAATGCTGCTGTCGATCAGGCTCAACAAACTCGAGCCTCGCGCCGTCAAGATGTAGTTGGACCCCGAGCCACCCTGCTCTTCTGGCCGAGGTTCGATGTAACCGCGCGCCAGCAATAGCTTTTCGTACTCTCCTGCCACGGCTTTAAGGTGATCAAGGTTTTCGGGTTCCCCGCCCTCTGCCGCCTTCGCCGCCGCGTATTTTTCGGCATAAGCACGTGGCGCGAAGCTTGTGTCATCGCTCTGCACTTCATGCAGCAAGCATTCAATCAAATCCCAGTTATAAGTCGTCATCCTGATTCAACCTCCAAGCCAGAGAGTGAGTTGGCCTTCATAGAGTGTGACCTGCACCGGTCCCAGCCGTTCAGCCTGGATTTTCAGCGGCACTGACCGGCGGTATGTCGAATTGGGCGAAGGCCGGACGACTAATGGGTGCCCGCTATCGCTGCCTGAAGGAGAACCCACCATGAACGTTCAGAACCATCCGGTCGTGAGCCGCGAAGAATGGCTCGCCGCGCGCCGGCAACACCTGGCCCATGAAAAAGCTTTTACCCGCGAGCGCGACAAACTCAGCGCCGAACGCCGCGCCTTGCCATGGGTGAAGATCGATAAGGACTACCACTTCCAGGGCCCAGGCGGCGAACTGAAACTGGCCGACCTGTTCGGCGGCCGCAGTCAGCTGATCATCTACCACTTCATGTTTGCCGAGGGTTGGGACGAAGGTTGCCCTGGATGCTCCTTCCTGAGCGATCACATCGACGGTGCCAACCTGCACCTGGCCCATCATGACGTCTCTGTGGTTGCGGTCTCCCACGCGCCTTATGCCCGGTTCCAGGACTTCCGGCAACGCATGGGCTGGAAGTTTGACTGGGTGTCATCTGAAGGTTGCGATTTTAACTACGACTTTGGCGTCTGCGCGCGGGCCGAGGATATTGCCGCCGGAAAAGCCACCTACAACTACGAAAAATCTGATGGTGCAGAAGAAGAACTGCCTGGCCTCAGCGTCTTTTATCGCAACGAAGCCGGGGATATTTTTCACACCTACTCCACCTATGCCCGGGGCCTCGACCTGTTGGTTGGGGCATACAATTACCTGGACCTCACGCCCAAGGGCCGTAATGAGGAAGAAATCATGGAGTGGGTGCGGCACCACGACCGCTATGAGGCGCAAGCACCGGCAAGCTGCTGCCATCGTTGAACGAAGGGCGCGCTGTGTTTCTGAACTTTTTGCGTACCAAAACGCTCAACCCGTTATACCGCCCTCACCGGAAACGAGGCTGCCCCATGAAGACATTGCTGAAAATCACCCTTGCCGCCACGCTTGCCTGCGCCCTGCCCGCCTGGGCCTGCACGCCTGAAGAAGCCACCGCCAAACGCGAACAGCTGGCCAAGGAAGTGACCCGGCTGACCGAGCAGAACCCGGCCAAGGCCAAGGAAATCAACGACGAGTTGCAGAAGATGGACCTGGGTACTGCCAGTGCCGATTTGCCGGACAAATGCCAGTTGATTGACCAGCGGCTCAAAGAGCTGAATTCAGCAGAGAAAAAAGCTGAAAGCTAAAGGCATAAAAAAACCCGGACGCTAATCCGGGTTTTTCATGTGGCGCTGGAACCGCTTATTACTCAGCGGCCGGCGCTTCCGGCTTGCGGCGTTTGAGCGGCGCCATGCCGTCCTTGCTCACCAGCGACAGTGCGTCGGTCTTCGGGCGGTTGGCGATCTTGCGCTTGGTCGGAGCCTTGGCGCCGGTTTTCTTCTTGTCGCCCTTGGCGTCGACCTTTTTCTTCTTCACGCCAACAGCCTTGCCCGAAGCCTTGACCTTCTTCGGTCCGCCGTAGGTGCCTTTGACTTCCTTGATGGTACGGCGCTCGAAGCTCTGCTTGAGGTAGCGCTCGACGCTCGACATCAGGTTCCAGTCGCCGTGGCAGATCAGCGAGATCGCCAGGCCATCGTTACCGGCACGCCCAGTACGACCGATGCGGTGCACGTATTCGTCGCCGCTGCGTGGCATGTCGAAGTTGATCACCAGGTCCAGGCCGTCGACATCCAGGCCGCGAGCGGCCACGTCGGTAGCCACCAGGATCTTCACGCCGCCCTGCTTCAAGCGGTCGATGGCCAGCTTACGGTCTTTCTGGTCCTTGTCGCCGTGCAACACGAACGCTTTGTAGTCTTGCGCCACCAGGCGACCGTAGATGCGGTCAGCCATGGCGCGGGTGTTAGTGAACACGATGGCCTTCTGGTAGGTCTCGTTGGCCAGCAGCCAGTTGACGATCTGTTCTTTGTGCTGGTTGTGGTCAGCGGTGATGATCTGCTGACGGGTGGTCGCGTTCAGGTCGCTGACGTTGTTGAGCTGCAGGTGCTCAGGGTTGTTCAGCACCGCAGCGACCATCTCCCGCAGGCCCGAACCACCGGTGGTCGCGGAGAACAGCATGGTCTGCTGGCGGTTGGTGCACTCTTTGACCAGACGCTGGACGTCCTCGGCAAAGCCCATGTCGAGCATACGGTCGGCTTCGTCGAGCACCAGCACTTCGACTTCTTTCAAGTCGAGGTTGCCGGCGTTCAGTTGCTCGATCATCCGGCCCGGCGTACCGATCAGGATGTCCGGCACCTTGCGCAACATGGCGGCCTGGACCTTGAAGTCCTCACCGCCAGTGATCAGGCCGGACTTGATGAACGTGAACTGGGCAAAGCGCTCGACTTCCTTGATGGTCTGCTGGGCCAGCTCGCGGGTCGGCAGCAGGATCAGGGTCTTGATGCTGACGCGGACTTTAGCCGGGCCGATCAGACGGTTGAGGATCGGCAAAACGAAAGCAGCGGTTTTGCCGCTACCGGTTTGCGCAGTCACCCGCAGGTCACGCCCTTGGAGCGCCAGCGGAATAGCCGCTGCTTGCACAGGCGTTGGCTCGACAAATTTAAGCTCGGCCACGGCTTTGAGCAGGCGTTCGTGCAGGGCGAATTGGGAAAACACGGGTGCTACCTCGAAGAAATACAAAAAAACAGCTGCATAGGTTACCGGTTTCGGGCGCCGAGGCCGAGTTTCTTTATACAAACGGCGCTAATCAGTGGTTTTTTTGTTGCCTTGTTTGTCTCCAGTCGCAATATGAAGCGTCTTAAATGCTCTAATCGACCCGTCGCGTCTTACAGAAGAACCGTTTTAGCTTATGGATATCAAACAGCTCTGGCTCAACGTCCAAGACCTCTGGGGTGCGCTCGATCAGCACCCGCTCCTGCACTCCAGCCTGGCGCTGGTGGTGTTGCTGGTGGTTGCCCTGGTCCTCGGACGAGTGGCACGCTACCTGATCCTGCACGCCGCCAAACTGCTCGGGCGTCAGCCCGCCATGCACTGGATGAATGACCTGCGGCACAACAAGGTCTTCCATCGCCTGGCCCAGATGACGCCGTCGCTGGTCATCCAGTTCGGCCTGCACCTGGTGCCCGAGCTGAGCAAGACCAGCCTGGTCTTCCTTGGCAACGTCGCACTGGCCTTCACCATTCTTTTCCTGCTGCTGGCCATCAGTGCCCTGCTCAGCGCCTTGCTGGACATCTATGCGCGCACCGAGCACGCCCGCACCCGGTCGATCAAAGGCTACGTGCAACTGACGAAAATGGTGCTGTACGTGTTTGGCGCCATCATCATCGTCGCCACCCTGATTGACCGTTCGCCGTTGTTGCTGCTGTCGGGTCTTGGCGCCATGTCGGCGGTGATCCTGTTGGTCTACAAGGACACCCTGCTATCGTTTGTCGCCAGCGTGCAACTGACCAGCAACGATATGCTGCGAGTAGGCGACTGGATCGAAATGCCGCAGGTGGGTGCCGATGGTGATGTGGTCGACATCACGCTGCACACGGTCAAGGTGCAGAATTTCGACAAGACCATCGTGTCGATCCCGACCTGGCGCCTGATGTCCGAGTCATTCAAGAACTGGCGCGGCATGCAGCAGTCCGGTGGACGACGGATCAAGCGCAGCCTGTACATCGACGCCAGTGGCGTGCGCTTTCTGCGCGATGACGAGGAGTTGAAGCTGTCCCAGGTGCATCTGCTGACTGACTACATCAGTCGCAAGCAGGCCGAACTCAAGGCCTGGAACGAAGCCCAGGGCAACGTCGCGGCGATGTCGGCCAACCGGCGGCGGATGACCAACATCGGCACGTTCCGCGCCTATGCCCTGGCGTATCTGAAAAGCCACCCGGAAGTCCAGCCGAACATGACCTGCATGGTTCGCCAGATGCAAACCACTGCCCAGGGCATTCCGCTGGAGATCTACTGTTTCACCCGCACCACGGTGTGGGCTGATTATGAAAGAATCCAGGGCGATATCTTCGATTATCTGCTGGCGGTGCTGCCGGAGTTTGGCTTGAGTCTTTATCAGCAGCCCAGTGGCGGGGATTTGCGCACGGGTTTGTTGCCGGCTGTGCTGGGCGCGAGCGCGGTTCCAGAACCGGAAAAACACGCGATGTAGGCGATGGCGCAGCCTGCGATCTTTTGATCTTCAACATCAGAAGATCGCAGGCTTCGGCAGCTCCTACGCCCGTTTCGGGTCTGGCCTGATACCCAGCCGGCTGATCCACACCGCCGCCAGAATCACCATGCCGCCAAAGAGCAGCCGTCCCAGCTCTTCATGCTGGTTCCAGATCAGCAGGTTGAGCAGCAGCCCCACTGGCACGTGCAGGTTGTTCATCACCGCCAGCGTCCCGCCGTTGACCATGCACGCGCCCTTGTTCCACCAGTACAAGCCGAGCGCGGTCGAGACCAGCCCGAGGAATATCAGCACCCCCCATTGCAGCGGCGCTTCGGGCAGGAAGTCGGCTTTGCCGAACAGCAGGAACGCGGGCAGTGCCACTGCAAATCCGCCCAGGTAGAAGTAACCGAAACGCCGATAGTGCGGCAGGTCGCTGGGGTGTTTGGCGACCAGGTGTTTGTAAAGCACTTGCCCGGCGGCGTAGGTGAAGTTCGCCAACTGCAGCAGCAGGAAGCCCATGAAGAAGTCCGGGTTGATGCGGTCGTAACGAATGACTGCGGCGCCAAGCACGGCTACCAGTGCGGCCACCAGGGCCCAGGGGTTGAAGCGGCGGTTCAGCGCGTCTTCGATCAAGGTCACGTGCAGTGGCGTGAGGATGGTGAACAGCAGCACTTCGGGCACGGTCAGGACCCTGAAGCTGAGGTACAGGCAGACATAGGTGACGCCGAACTGCAGGGCGCCGATCAGTAGCATGCCGCGCATGAATGCGGGCTCAACCGAGCGCCAGCGGGTCAGGGGGATAAAGACCAGGCCGGCGAGCATTACCCGTACCAGTACGGCGAAGTAGCTGTCGACGTGTCCGGCGAGGTATTCGCCGATCAGGCTGAAGGAAAACGCCTGGATCAGGGTGACGAAAAGTAGATAGCCCATGGGTCGCCTCGTTTTGAATGGCGGCGACGATAGCGGGTTTTGGGGGCTGTCGCAGTTTGAATTTGCACAAATTCATTATTTTGGGGAAGGCTGGCAGTAGTTCCGCCGTCACGGCTAAGGCCGTGTGGCATCCGCGATGCGAAGGTGGTGCAGCAGATACGCGAGCAGGTGGCCGGCATACGGGCCGATGTCTCTGAGAGTTGCAGAGGCGAAGTTGCGTTGTTCAGCCACTTGGTTTCCTCTGGATCACTAATGCCTGCGCATTCCAATCGTCGGCACTGTGAAGCTGAGTACCGCTGAAGAGGGAAAGGCAGTGCCTGAACATTAGTATTCGCGTGATGGCCTAATCTACAGACATCTCTATCTCTGGGCTGAGAGTACCGAGCCAGGCAACTAGACCCATGATGATGACCGCGAGCAACAACTCTAGAATCATGCTTCGCCGCAAGGCGTTAATAGCGACCGCGTGAGTGCCGATTTGAATGGATTGCTCCAGCAGCGGGCTCAGGTAAAAACGGTTCAAGGCCGCTAAAATGAGCATCCCGGCAAACAAAAAAACCTTCAAAGATAATAGTGCGCCATAGGTAGTGGTGGTCAACGTCTCCAATGTCTGCCCTACAACCAATAGGTAATTGGCTATGCCGGTCACGGTCAAGGTGAGGACAATGAGCGCTCCGGCAGATTCAAATCCAGTCAGGGCCCTAGCCAGCACTTGAATCTGCAAAGCTCCTGAGAGCTTATTTGATCGCAATAAAATCACGAATGCACTGAGCGCGCCCAACCAGCTCCCAGCACCCAGAAGATGAACGATATCGCTCGTGAAATGCAGATATCGACGAGTGCCTTCATCCATCGCACCATGTCCTGTCCAGGCCAAGGTACCCAGTGCTACAGCACCGCAGACCGTGACGCCCCAAAGGCTTATGGCAGGAGCTCGTCTGTTGAGTAAGGCCGCGATCACGGCCATCGTCAACGAGGCTATCCGAACCATCCATGTGAGCCCCGCATCAGTCCCCATCAGCATCATCTCGAGAATATGATGATGAAGCTCCATGAAGCTAGATACGCCGCTCATCGTCTTGGCCATTTGCAGCATGGCGGCAATCGACAATAAGACGCCGATAACGGCAGTGGCTGCCAATAGCGACTCAAAATTCAAAACAACTCCACCGCCTCGTTCTTTTCCTTTGAGACTGTAGATACCGAACAACGCCAAGCCAAAGAGCAACATCAAGTCGATGTACAGCGCGAAGCGTAGGATTATGTTGATTGAGTCATCCATGGATCATTGGACTTTGAAGGTCACGGAGCCTGTGATCGGGTGGGTGTCGGAAGAGACCGCCCTCCATTCAACTTTGTAGGTGCCTGGTGTAAGTGGTTTTGTGGGGCTGATAACCATCATTTTCGGATCAGTGCCGCCCGAAACGCTCGTTTTGACGCCCATGGGAGAGTGTGCAGACATACCCGGCATCTCAGTCATGACCAATTTCGCGCCGGAAAACTGGGTGGTGAGTTTCTCCGAGAAGTTCAGTTCAATTTTTTCTGGAGCCCGAACAGTAGAGCCCTCTGCTGGAGTGGAGGACAGCAGTTTGGGATGCGCCTGGGCGACTGCGCTCAACAACAGACCTGCGCTGAGTGCTGCGGCAACACTAAAGGCTTTAAGAAATGACATGCAAGGCTCCTGACGGACTGGGCCGTGGGGGTGTTTATTGTTTGAATAGGTTTTGGCTGTGCGTGAGAGGCTGGATTAGAACCACATTCGCACCCCCAGAACAAAACGTGCTTCGCTTTGGTCTTCATCTTCTTCACGGGCGTAATCCGCAGTTTTTCCGTAGGAACGGTTCCAGGTCACTCCAATGTAAGGGGCGAATTCGGGGCGAATTTCGTAACGCAGCCGCAGGCCGAGCTCGGTGTCCGAAAGTCCTGAACCGGTGGCCCGTTGAGGGTCGTTTTTGCCATAAAAGTTGATTTCAGCAGTGGGCTGCAGAATCAAACTGTTTGTTAACAAAATGTCGTAGTCACCCTTGAGTCGCAACGCCGTCTGACCGCCCTCTGCAAAGTAGGCGGTGGCTTGCGTTTCGAAGTTATAGAGCGCCATGCCCTGCAGGCCTAGTGCCGCCCACGTCTGAGGTGTACCGGGTTTGAAGTCTTGCCGCACGCCACTGACAACGTCCCACCAAGGACTGATGGCATGACCCCAGAGTGCCTGGAATTCAGCGCTTTCGGTCACGCCATTGGTTCTCTCGCCTTCGGTACGAAGCAAGAGACGATCAGCATCGCCTCCGATCCATCCGCTGGCCTCCCAGCTCAGGGTGCTTCCAGCGTCGGCGTCTTGCCATTCGAGTTGATCAATAAGGAGAAACGAGTTGATTGCATCGTCGTGCATCTGGTGGCCGGCCTGACTTTCAAACACCGCTGCGCGATCCGCGTTAGTAAGTGCAGGGATCGGTGTACGGCTTTCTTGGGACGCCACGGGCTTCATGCCTTGAAATTGAACGTCATCCATACCCTTCATTTGCGAGTGATCCATGCCTTGCATCGGCTCGGTTTGCGCATAAACCAGCGAAAATGGCGTAACCCCCACTCCAAGGATGGCCAGGCTGACGAAAACCGATTTAGCGAATTGTTCGAAGTTCATGTCAGGCTCCTACTCGTGCACACGGACTTCACGGAACATGCCCATTTCCATGTGGTACATCAGGTGGCAGTGGAACGCCCATCGCCCTAGCGCATCGGCGGTCACGCGGTAACTGCGTTTAGAGCCAGGCGGCATGTCGATGGTGTGTTTACGAACCATGAAGTCACCGTTTTCGTCCTCAAGATCACTCCACATGCCATGCAGGTGAATGGGATGCATCATCATGGTGTCGTTCACTAGAACCACTCGAATGCGCTCTCCATACTTGAGTCGAAGCGGCTCGGCATCAGCGAATTTGAGCCCGTCAAAAGACCACGAGAACTTTTCCATGTGCCCGGTCAGATGAAGTGTGATGGTGCGGCTTGGTTCCCGGCCATCGGGATCCTGGAAGGTGCTCTTCAGGTCTGCGTACGTCAGGACCCGGCGGCCGTTGTTTCTCAGCCCCATGCCTGGATCGTTGAGTTTCGGCGTGGGACTCATCGCCTGCATGTCGACCAGCGGATTGTTGGCTTCCGAGGCAGGATGGGGCTCCATCGAGTCCATCCCGTTCATGCCTTGCATCGAGTGGGCAGACATGCCTGACGAGTCTGGCGTCTGGCTGTTATCCATGCCCTGCATCGATGCACCGTCCATGCCTGTCATACCCTGCATGCTCTTATCGTCGCCAGGCGTCATTTGGCTGTGATCCATACCCTCCACGCCTTGCATCGAGGCCAGGGTCATGTCGTTCGTATCGCCATGATCCATGCCGGCCATATCACCCATGCCCATGTCGCTCATCGTGATCAATGGACGTGGATCCAGGGACGGGACAGGGGCCGAGAGCCCTTCCTGTACCGCCAGCGTACCTCTCGCGAAACCAGTGCGATCCATCGACTGGGCGAACAAGGTGTAGGCGTGTTCAGTCGGTTCGACAATCACATCAAAGGTTTCGGCCACGGCGATGCGAAACTCATCGACGCTCACCGGTTTCACGTACTGCCCGTCTGCCGCGACGACAGTCATCTTTAAACCGGGAATGCGCACGTCAAAGTAGCTCATCGCCGAGCCATTGATGAACCTCAGGCGCAGCCGTTCTCCGGGCCTGAAAATACCTGTCCAGTTGCTGTCAGGCGCCAGCCCGTTAAGCAAGTAGGTGTAGGTGGCGCCACTGACGTCGGCAAGGTCCGTGGGGTTCATCTTCATTTCAGCCCACATTTTTCGATCCGCGAGTGTGGCAGACCAACCGGTCTTGCTGACGTCATCAATGAAGTCGCCGACAGTGCGTTTGTGCAGGTTGTAGTAACTGGATTGTTTCTTGAGCTTTTTCATGACCCGCTCGGGGTCTTCATCAGTCCAGTCGGACAGCATCACCACATAGTCGCGATCGTAGGTGAAGGGTTCGGGGTCTTTTGCATCAATGACCAGAGGCCCATAGACACCAACTTGCTCCTGAAACCCGGAATGACTGTGATACCAGTACGTGCCGTTCTGTTTAACCTTGAATGAGTACACGTAAAGGCCACCTGGCTCAATTCCGTGGAAGCTCAGGCCTGGAACACCGTCCATATTCACCGGCAGAATGATGCCGTGCCAATGGATCGAGGTGTTTTCCTTGAGTCGGTTCCTGACCCGCAACGTTACCGTGTCGCCTTCGCGCCAGCGCAGCAAAGGTCCTGGGAGGCTGCCGTTGATTGTCATCGCAGTGCGCGGAGTGCCCGTAAAGTTCACTCCCATCTCACCTATGGAAAGATCAAAATCTGAACCTGCAAGCACATTCGGCTGGCCCCGACTGGTAATCGCCCACACCGGGCTGCGCCATAGCCCAAAGCCTGCGAGTACCCCGCCTGCCGCTAGTGCTTTCACGAAAGTGCGTCTTGATGTTCGGGAATGCATGGAGAGTGTCCTAAGTCAGAATCCGGGGGGGGAGATACGGATCCGCTGCCAAAGTGCGGTCAGGGCTTACTTCAGAGATTCGGTGCCAGCCATATTTCGAGCACGATGTCACATCGCCGGGCGACGCGTGATTACATTTCCGTCAGGTTGGCAACAGCAATCTGGCTGCGCTGCGATTGAGCAGCACCCAAAGATTTCCTGTTGTGATAAGCCGTGCCTGGTTGGCCCTGACGTGGTCATCAATTGCCCAGAGAATCGGCGCCTGCCGGTACCCGTCAGGGTCTGACCCATCACCTGATACGGCTGCCAGGATTTCGGCTCCACAATGTTAGGGAGGTGTTAGCGGAATATCGGGCGGCAGTTTTACCCTCGGCATATGGGCAAAGGTAAAACCGCCGTTGGATTGCCTATAGGCTTGTATGCGTCACTTGCTCATCGGCATCTTCATCATGCTCGATTGCTGATCCATCATTTTCATCATCATGTTCATCATTCCGCTCTCCATACCGTCGCTATTGCCCGCCATGCCCATGCCATGACAGTTCTTATGCATCATGGCCATGCTGTCCTTCATCGTCTTCATGCTCTCCTGCATCGCGGCGTGTCGCTCGGCCGGGGTCTTGGCCGCAGCAGCATTGTCGTGTGCAACCTGCATTTTTTGCATTTGCTTGCTCATCACATTGTTTTGCATCGACGTACCTGCTTCGCTTGTCTGGGCCGGTGTGGTCGACGTCGACTCCGGGTGATGCTCATCGACTGCAGAGGCGACGAATGGGCTGCTCAGGAGCAGGGTGGCGAGGACAAACTTAAATGAGACGTGCATGGCGAACTCCAAAGGTTGAGGACAACTCAGGTAACACGAGGCCGCACCGGGGTGGCGCAGTCAGACAGTGCGCCGAAAATTGGCGCGCAGAAGGTCGGGTCAATCGTTAAAGCGGACGAAAATCAGGCGAGTAGGCCGCCTGGCTGGCATAGGTCGCCGCAAGACAAGAAAGGCAAAAGCGCAAGGGTTGGAGGGATAAAGAATGAGTAACGCAGGGATCAGGAACAGAAACATCCAGCTGGACAGTTCAAATATTTGAAGATGGAGCGAAGGGCTTACAGCTATCACCGCATCAGCGCAATGCTGAAGGCAAGCTGGCGCATGGGCGTCGTAGCTTTCGTGATTGTGCACGGTGCTCATCAAGGCCTGTGCTGTCGCTGGAGTTTGGCTGGGCTGTGCCAGGCACCCCAGGCTCGCTGCCAAATCAAACGCTATCGCCCATAGCACGATCGTTAGGCCTATAAACGCTGGGTGACGATGGCGAAACCAGAACATGGAGAATCTCCGGTACTGATTAGCGGGTTTTGATTTTTCAACTTACAGCACATGGAGGCGCCAAGGTTGATCCACATCAACTTGTGTAGCCGAGGCTTGGTGGTGCATTTTCTCGAATCGCGCGAGCACATTGGCCCAAATCGTCTGGTAATCCTGGCTGAAGTTTCAGGGGGTTTTACTTAAGACCTTTAAAGGGATAGCCGTAAGGGGCAAAACCAATGGCCGCCGTTGCCGCAGAAATGGATAAGTACGCAAGCCAAGATCAAAAGATCGCCGCCTCGTTCCACGGGACAGCTTCTACCAGCGCGTACGGGATATCAAAAGAGCCGTCACCACACGAAAAATCACAGGCAAAAAAAAGCCCGATCTCGCTAAAGCGTTCAATCGGGCGGCAGCACTCAGGAGCAGAAGTGCAAAGGGAGGTTCGATGCGCGTAAAAGCCTTGAAGGGGTCACGCCAGGTCACTAGAACATCCAGCGATTATCTGACGATTAACATATCAAGCAACCTGGGCCAGCTTGGCTTTCGCCTGATTCAGGCCCTTCTCCTGGAAGTCACCCCCCAGGTTCATGCCTTCGGCATGGATGAAGGTCACATCGTTGATGCCGATGAACCCCATCACCTGGCGCAGGTACGGTTCCTGGTGATCCGCCGGGCCGCCGGCGTATATACCGCCGCGTGCGGTCAGCACGTAGGCGCGCTTGCCGCTGAGCAGGCCCTGGGGGCCGGTCTCGGTGTATTTGAACGTCACGCCGGCACGCAGCACATGGTCCAGCCAGGCTTTAAGGGTGCTTGGAATGGCGAAGTTGTACATCGGCGCAGCCATCACCAGAACGTCGGCGGCCAGTAATTCGTCGGTCAGCTGGTTGGAACGCTCCAGCGCGGCATGTTCGCTGTCATTGCGCTGGTCAGCCGGCTTCATCCAGCCACCCAGCAACGTGCTGTCCAGGTGCGGCACCGGATTCACGGCGAGGTCACGGACGGTGATCTGGTCGGCCGGGTGCGCGGCTTGCCACTGGCTGATAAAGGTTTGGGTCAGTTGGCGGGAAACCGAATCTTGCTGACGAGCGCTGCTTTCAATGATCAGGACGCGTGACATGGTTTGTAGGCTCCATCTGAGAATGCTGTAAGGCGATGGAGTGAAGGTTAAACAGAACCATATCGATGAAAAAGCGCAAATAACTGCTACAACCCATCAATAAAGTCGTTTATAACCTCAGGGCATGCGCCTGGGGTCGTGAGCCTGACCCCGATAACGCTGTATCTGTTTCAGCAGTTTCTACAGACGAATCGCCATCGCGAGCAGGCTCGCTCCCAAAGGAGTTTCCCAAACGATGTTATTTGGGGGAGCAAGTCAGCTCAATGCGCATCTTGATAATGGTACGGGTGAATTTGGCGGTGGCGAAGCTGTGTTTCCCGGCGGGCACCTCGATCTTGCGAGTGCGCGGCGCTTCCGGGCCATTGGTGAAGACCACCTTGCAGGTTGCATCGACAGTGCCGTAGTTGTTGACCTGGATGGAGGCGATGTCGCTATCGGTATCAGTGGCATCGTAGTCGATGCTCATGCCATTGAGCTGCTTGGTGACGTCGATCGGATAGGCAAACGCAGTGAGTGGCAACATCGCCAGCACCAGATAACAGAATTTTTTCATTCGGCAGTCTCCAATAAGTGCTGCCAGCTTAGGACAACAGGAGCCCAACATGAAAGCGCCCCGCGTGACCCTTGATCAATGGCGAACGTTGCAGGCCGTGGTCGATCACGGCGGTTTTGCCCAGGCCGCCGAGGCGCTGCATCGCTCGCAATCGTCTGTCAGCTACACCGTGGCGCGTATGCAGGACCAGCTCGGCGTGCCGCTGCTGCGTATTGATGGTCGCAAGGCCGTGCTGACGGAGGCCGGCGGCGTGCTGCTGCGCCGCTCCCGGCAGTTGGTTAAACAGGCCAGCCAGCTGGAAGACCTGGCCCACCACATGGAACAGGGCTGGGAAGCGGAAGTGCGCCTGGTGGTGGATGCCGCCTACCCAAGTGCCCGCTTGGTGCGCGCCCTGAGCGCGTTCATGCCGCAAAGTCGCGGCTGTCGGGTGCGGCTGCGCGAAGAGGTGCTGTCCGGCGTCGAGGAAGTATTGCTGGAAGGGGTTGCCGACCTGGCCATCACCGGTTTAAGCATTCCCGGCTACCTGGGGGCGGAATTGAGCGACGTCGAATTTGTCGCCGTGGCCCACCCCGATCATTCGTTGCATCGCCTGAACCGTGAATTGAGCTTTCAGGACCTGGAAAGCCAGATGCAGGTGGTGATTCGCGATTCCGGCCGCCAGCAGCCGCGGGATGTCGGCTGGCTGGGGGCTGAGCAGCGCTGGACGGTAGGCAGCCTGGCCACCGCCGCCACTTTTGTCAGCAGCGGCCTGGGTTTTGCCTGGTTGCCCCGACACATGATCGAACGCGAATTGAAGGAAGGCTCGCTCAAGCTGCTACCGTTGGATCAGGGTGGCAGTCGTAATCCGAGCTTCTACCTGTATTCGAACAAGGACAAACCCCTGGGCCCGGCGACGCAGATCCTCATCGACCTGCTGCGTACCTTCGACACCGCGCCGCTGGATGCGCCCTTCGCGGCCCCTGAACAAGCCTGACATGGAGTGACTGCATGGCCTATTTCGAACATGAAGGTTGCAACCTGCACTATGAGGAATATGGCCACGGCACCCCGTTGCTGCTGGTCCATGGCCTCGGCTCGAGCACCCTGGACTGGGAAATGCAGATCCCGGCGCTATCAGCCCGCTACCGGGTGATTGTCCCGGACATCCGCGGCCACGGCCGTTCCGAAAAACCCCGGGAGCGCTACAGCATCGCCGGGTTCAGCGCCGACCTGGTCGCCCTGATCGAGCATTTGAATCTTGGCCCCGTGCATTATGTCGGCCTGTCGATGGGCGGCATGATCGGTTTCCAGTTGGCCGTGGACCAGCCGCAGCTGCTCAAAAGCCTGTGCATCGTCAACAGCGCACCAGAGGTCAAGCTGCGCAGCCGCGACGATTACTGGCAGTGGTTCAAGCGCTGGAGCCTGATGCGCGCGTTGAGCCTGGGCACCATCGGCAAAGCCCTGGGCGCCAAACTGTTTCCCAAGCCGGAGCAGGCAAACCTGCGTGAGAAGATGGCCCTGCGCTGGGCAACAAACGACAAACATGCTTATCTCGCCAGCTTCGATGCCATCGTCGGCTGGGGCGTTCAGGAACGACTTTCCAGAGTCTCCTGTCCAACGCTGATCATCAGCGCCGACCGTGACTACACCCCGGTCGCGTTGAAAGAAAACTATGTAAAACTGCTGCCTGATGCGCGGCTGGTTGTGATTGCCGATTCGCGCCACGCCACCCCGCTTGACCAGCCCGAACATTTCAATCAAACCCTGCTCGAGTTTCTCACCGCAGTCGACACCACCACACTCAGGATCACTGACCCATGCTGAAAAAAATCGCCCTCGCCGCCGGCACCGTTCTGTTTGCCGCCAACCTGATGGCCGCCACGCCTGCCAAGGCCCCGCACGTGCTGCTGGAAACCACCAATGGCCAGATCGAGATCGAACTGGACCCGGTCAAGGCGCCGATCAGTACCAAGAACTTTCTTGAGTACGTCGACAGCAGCTTCTACAACAACACGATTTTCCACCGCGTGATCCCCGGCTTCATGGTCCAGGGCGGCGGGTTCACTCAACAGATGCAGCAGAAAGACACCAAGGCGTCCATCAAGAACGAGCACAAGAACGGCCTGGTCAACGTGCGCGGCACCCTTTCCATGGCCCGTACCTCGGCACCGGATTCGGCCACCAGCCAGTTCTTCATCAACGTCAAGGACAACGATTTCCTCGACCAGGGCGACGGCTATGCGGTGTTCGGGAAAGTCGTCAAGGGCATGGACGTGGTCGACATCATCGTCAACTCGCCAACCACCATGCGCGGCGGCATGAAAGACGTGCCTGCCGATCCTGTGTTCATCAAGTCGGCCAAGCGCATCGACTAAGCTGCAGGAAAGTACCGGGCGGCGCTCCTCAGGGCGCCGTTCGCACTGTCAAAGGAGAGCCCGTGCGCGGGCGGAGAACCGATGCTTTATCGCCGTTTTGAACAACTGATCGACATTTTTCGCGATGCTCCGACGGCGGCTCCGCCAGATCGGGTTCTCCCCTTCTACACCTATTACCTCAAGCAGGTCTGGCCGAGTTTCGCCGCCCTGTTGATTGTCGGCCTGATCGGTGCGCTGATCGAAGTGGCGCTGTTCAGTTATCTGAGCCGCATCATCGACCTGACCCAAGGCACACCCAACGTCAATTTTTTCCAGGAGCACGGCATCGAGCTGGCCTGGATGGCGGTGGTCGCCCTGGTCTTGCGGCCGATTTTCGTCGGCCTGCATGACCTGCTGGTGCACCAGACCCTCAGCCCTGGCATGACCAGCCTGATCCGCTGGCAGAACCACAGCTATGTGCTCAAGCAGAGCCTGAATTTCTTCCAGAACGACTTCGCCGGCCGCATTGCCCAGCGCATCATGCAGACCGGCAACTCCCTGCGCGATTCCGCCGTGCAAGCGGTGGATGCGCTGTGGCATGTGCTGATCTATGCGATCAGTTCCCTGGTGCTGTTCGCCGAAGCCGACTGGCGCCTGATGATTCCCTTGCTGACGTGGATCGCGGCCTACATTGGCGCGCTCTGCTACTTCGTGCCGCGGGTCAAAGAACGCTCGGTGGTGTCCTCTGATGCCCGTTCCAAACTGATGGGGCGCATCGTTGACGGCTATACCAACATCACCACGCTGAAGCTGTTCGCCCACACCAACTTCGAACAGCAATACGCCAAGGAGGCCATCGAGGAACAGACGGTAAAAGCCCAGCTCGCAGGGCGCGTGGTCACCAGCATGGACGTGGTCATCACCAGCATGAACGGCCTGCTGATCGTCGGCACCACCGGCCTGGCGCTGTGGTTGTGGACCCAGTCGCTGATCTCGGTGGGCGCCATTGCCCTCGCGACCGGCCTGGTGATCCGAATCGTCAACATGTCCGGCTGGATCATGTGGGTGGTCAACGGCATCTTTGAAAATATCGGCATGGTCCAGGACGGTCTGCAGACCATCGCGCAACCGGTCAGCGTCACCGACCGCGACCAGGCCAAGCGGCTGACCGTGCCCCATGGCGAGGTGCGGTTCGAGCACGTCGATTTTCACTACGGCAAGAAAAGCGGGATCATCGGCGACCTCAGCCTGACCATCAAGCCGGGGGAAAAGATCGGCCTGATCGGGCCATCCGGCGCCGGCAAGTCGACCCTGGTCAACCTGCTGTTGCGCCTGTATGACGTGCAAGGCGGGCGCATCCTCATCGACGGCCAGAACATCGCCGAAGTCGGCCAGGAAAGCCTGCGCGAGTGCATCGGCATGATCACCCAGGACACTTCGCTGCTGCACCGTTCGATTCGTGACAACCTGCTCTACGGCAAACCTGACGCCACCGATGCTGAACTCTGGGAAGCGGCGCGCAAGGCCCGCGCCGATGAGTTCATCCCGCTGCTGTCGGACTCTGAAGGTCGTACCGGCTTTGATGCCCATGTGGGTGAACGCGGGGTGAAACTCTCCGGCGGCCAGCGCCAGCGGATCGCCATTGCCCGGGTGCTGCTCAAGGACGCACCGATCCTGATCATGGACGAAGCCACCTCGGCCCTGGACTCGGAAGTCGAAGCCGCGATCCAGGAAAGCCTGGAAACCCTGATGCAGGGCAAGACCGTGATCGCCATCGCTCATAGGCTTTCGACCATCGCACGTATGGACCGTCTGGTGGTCCTGGAAAACGGCAGGATCGCCGAAACCGGCAGCCATTCCGAACTGCTCGCCCATGGCGGATTGTATGCGCGGTTGTGGCAGCACCAGACGGGTGGGTTCGTCGGGATCGACTGAGTTGAATGCCACCATCCCCCTGTGGGAGCGAGCCTGCTCGCGATAGCGGTTTTAGGTTCAGCATTTACATTGACTGAAACTCCGCCATCGCGAGCAGGCTCGCTCCCACAGGGCCCCCTCTACCCTGTTAAACCGCCACAGGCCCCAGACCACGGGCGCTGGCAGTTTTTCCCAGATTGGCATTCCACAAAAACCCTGCTGTACTCAGCCAAGGTTCTGGAGACGAACCTGTCGTAAATCTGCAGGATGCATCACGCGATGCAGTCTCGATAGCAAGCCTATCAAGGACGCTCTCATGTCTCTGTTCAAACGTTCAGTTACTGAGTTGTTCGGTACATTCTGGCTGGTGTTGGGGGGTTGCGGCAGTGCGGTCCTGGCCGCGTCTTCTCCGCTTGGAATCGGGGTACTGGGTGTGGCCCTGGCGTTTGGCCTCACGGTACTGACCATGGCCTTTGCCATTGGCCATATCTCCGGTTGTCATCTGAACCCGGCCGTTTCGGTCGGTTTATGCGTCGGCGGTCGATTCCCTGCCCGGGAATTGCCGGCCTACATCATCGCCCAGGTGGTCGGCGCCATTATTGCTGCGGGGTTGATCTACTACATCGCCAGCGGCAAGGAAGGGTTCGATCTGTCGACGGGGCTGGCCTCCAACGGCTACGGCGAACACTCTCCCGGCAAGTACTCGATGGCGGCAGGCTTCGTCTGCGAACTGGTGATGACGGCGATGTTCGTGCTGATCATCCTCGGTGCCACCGACAAGCGCGCGCCGGCAGGACTGGCACCGATCGCCATCGGCCTGGCCCTGACGCTGATCCACCTGATCTCGATCCCCGTGACCAATACCTCGGTCAACCCGGCCCGCAGCACCGGCCCGGCACTGCTGGTGGGCGGCTGGGCGATCGCACAGCTGTGGATGTTCTGGGTCGCGCCGTTGCTCGGCGCGGTGGTCGGCGGGGTGACATACCGCTGGCTGGGCAAGGAAGACAGCTGAGACCGGGAGCGAGGATCATTCCTGTCGATAAGGCAGGGCGGTCCTCGCTTCCTCGGCGTAAGCCAGCACGCCCAGACGCTCCTGTTGCAGGAAGTCTTTGACCGCAGCCTTCAGCCCGGGATGGCGCAAGTAGTGCCATGAATGAGTGATCACCGGTTCAAAGCCGCGGATCAGCTTGTGCTCGCCCTGGGCGCCAGCGTCGAAGCGCTGAAAACCATTGGCGATGGCGTAATCCATGCCCTGGTAGAAACAGGTCTCAAAGTGCAGGCGGTCAAATTCCGCCAGGCAGCCCCAGTAGCGCCCGTAAAAACTGCCGCCGCCCACCAGGCTGAAAGCCATTGCCACCGGGCGTGCACCTTGTTTGGCCAGGACCACCCGAATTGACTCGGGCATGCGCTCGGCCAGCAAGCTGAAAAACGCCCGCGTCAGGTAAGGCGCCTGGCGCCGCACCGCGTACGTGTTGGCGTAGCAGGCATAGACAAAATCCCACTGCGCTTCGCTCAGTTGCCGCCCTTCCAGCCACTCGAACTCGATGCCCTGCCCCGCGACCTGCTCGCGTTCCTTGCGCATCTGTTTGCGCTTGCGTGAACTGAGGGCGTCGAGGAAATCCTGGAAGTCCCGGTAACCGCGATTCTGCCAGTGGTACTGACAGCCGATTCGCTGCAGCCAGCCCGGTTGCTGGGCCAGAGCGGCGTCGGTAAAGGGATCGGTAAAGTTGATGTGGGCGCTGGAAAGGCCTTCGATTTCCAGGTAACCCGGCAGGCTCTGCAGCAATTCAAAGCCGTCCTCCACGCTGGCCGCCAGCAGTCGCGGCCCGCTGACCGGGCTGAACGGCACCGCTGTCAACAGCTTGGGGTAATAGTCGATGCCCGCCCGTGCGCAGGCATCCGCCCAGGCGTGATCGAACACGTATTCGCCGTAGGAGTGCCACTTGCGGTAACAGGGGAGCGCGGCGATTAGCCGGTCGCCCTCTAAGTGCAACAGATGCTCGGCTTGCCAACCCGAATGCGGGCCGATGCTGGCGCTGTCTTCCAGGGCACTGAGAAAGGCATGGCGCAAAAACGGCTGGGCCTCCGGAACCAGGGCATCCCAGGTGCGCGGGGCAATGTCGGACAGATTTTCCAGTCGCTGCAGGGGCATAAATTCCTCTTCACCTGAATGCGTGAAAGCTTCGCGAGTATCGCTTATCGCGGCGCAACCTACACGACCTATCCGACCGCAGTGCTCTGGACGGGGCCTTGCAGTTGAATTCGTATCGTCATCGCATCGCCATCACTTTGCCACTGCTCTGTCATAAACGATCGCGATACTGGCGCCTGTTTTTAGAGCGTCGGGTTCTACCCGGCCACTGTTTTCCGTCCATCAAAGGTCGGTTGTGTCCTGGATGGCTCAGTCATCCACTCTCATCTTCGGAGATTGATATGCGTCTTGCTTCCACGAAAACTGCGGCGGCCCTGTGTGGCGGTCTGTTGCTGGCCATGAGCGTCCCGGCCAGTGCCGCAGTCGACGCCAAACTGCTCGACATGCTCAAGGCAAACGGCTCGATTACCACCGCCCAATACAGTGAACTGCAAGCCGAGCTGGCCAGGGATCAGAAAGACCAGCAGATTGCCCGTCAGGCTCAGCAAGAGACCAACGAGCAGATCGCGGCCACCGCGAAGAAAACAGACGCACTGAGTACTTTCGACCAAAAACTGGCCTGGGCGGCCAAGACCCAGTTCAAGGGTGATGTGCGGTTCCGCCAGGAAACCATCAAGAACGATGGCGTTCCCAACAACCGCGACTCCGATCGTCAGCGTGTTCGTGCCCGCCTGGGTGCCTACACCGAGATCAACCCGCAAGTCGACACCGGTATCCGTATCGCTACCGGTAACAACGACGACGCGCGCTCCACCAACCAGAGCCTGGACAACTACTTCGACAAGAAATCGATCTGGCTGGATCAGGGTTACGTCGACTACCACCCCGATGCGATCAAGAACCTGCACATCGTTGGCGGCAAGATGCCGCAGCAATGGGTAAGCATGGGCGACATCATCTGGGATAGCGATATCAGCCCCGAAGGCCTGGCCGTCACTTACAAATACCCGTTGGGCGCGAGCACCGAACTGTTCGGCAGCGCCGGTCACTACACCCTCAAGGACAACGTCGACGGTGAAGGCGTGCAATTCAAGCACGACCTGCGCCTTTACGCAGGCCAGTTGGGCGCGCGTTTTGCCCTCACCGACAACCTGAAGCTGACCCTGGGCGGCAGCATCTACGGCTACGACAACGACGACGACATCACCGCCGGCGGCACCAGCATCCCATCGGTACTGGCCACCAACGGCAACACCCCGAACGAGCAGTTCAAACTGTACGAAGGCTTTGGTCAGCTGGACATCGGCGGCCTGCCGATGCCGCTGTCGCTGTACGGTCAGGTGGTCAATAACCAGGATGCCAGCAACGACCAGGACATGGGCTGGCTGGCGGGTGTAAAGACCAAGGTCTACGGCTTCGGCCTGGACTACAACTATCGCGATGTACAGCGTAACTCCGTGGTTGGCGCCTTCACCGACTCTGACTTCGCCAACGGTTTCACCGGTTCGCGCGGCAGCAAGTTGAAAGTGAGCTACGAGCTGGACAAGAACTTCTCCCTCGGCGCGACTTACCTGATGGCGAAATCCGACTATACCAACGCCACTTTGCGCGACTCGAAAATCAACACCCTGCAACTGGATGCTGAAGCCAAGTTCTGATAACCCCGCTGTCCGGCTCGGGCAGGGAGGCCTGAGTCGCGTTTATAAACCCGCTTTGTGCTATCGGTCCCCATCATCCGTCCGATAGTGCATAGCGGGTTTTTTGCGCTCGCGCATTCCCCTGCCCCACTGTAGGAGCGAGCTTGCTCGCGATGGTAGTGAGGACGCCGCGGGGTGCCAGGCTCCCCGCGGTATCGTTGACGACCATCGCGAGCAAGCTCGCTCCTACAGGTGTGGGCGTTTAGCGCTTGCGCAGTATCACGCTGCCAATCGAGTAACCCGCACCGAACGAGCTGAGCACTGCCAGCGAGCCCGCCGCCAGGTCATCCTGGTTCTTGTGAAACGCAATCACCGAACCCGCCGAGCTGGTGTTGGCATAGGTGTCCAGAATCACCGGTGCTTCCTCTTCCGTCGCCTCACGGCCCAGCAGCTTCTTCACGATCAGGTGGTTCATGCTGAGGTTGGCCTGGTGCAGCCAGAAGCGCTTCACGTCAGCCACGTTCAACTGGTTTTCTTCCAGGTGAGTGGCGATCAGTTCGGCCACCATCGGGCAGACATCGCGGAATACCTTGCGGCCTTCCTGCACGAACAGTTTGTCCCTGGCACCAATGCCCTCTTCCGCCGCGCGGTTGAGGAAGCCGAAGTTGTTGCGGATGTTGTTGGAGAACTTGGTCAGCAGCTTGGTGCTAACAACGTCAAACTGGTATTGGGAAGTCGCGAGGTCGGCACGCTCGATGATCACCGCTGTGGCAGCGTCACCAAAGATGAAGTGGCTGTCACGATCACGGAAATTGAGGTGGCCGGTGCAAACTTCCGGGTTAACCATCAGGATGGCCCGAGCCTGGCCCAGTTGTATGCTGTTGGCTGCCGCCTGGATGCCGAAGGTCGCCGAAGAACAAGCCACGTTCATGTCAAAGCCGAACCCCTGGATACCCAGCGCTTCCTGGACTTCGATGGCAATGGCCGGGTAGGCACGTTGCAGGTTGGAACAGGCTACGATCACGCCGTCGATGTCTGCAGCGGTCTTGCCGGCGCGTTGCAGGGCCTGCTCGGCAGCTCCCATGGCCATCTTGCACAGCACCGACCATTCGTCATTCGAACGCTCCGGCAGGCGCGGCGCCATGCGCTGCGGATCGAGGATGCCATCCTTGTCCATGACAAACCGGCTCTTGATGCCGGAGGCTTTTTCGATAAATGCGGCACTGGACTCGGTCAAGGCTTCGACTTCGCCGCGGGCGATGGCTTCGGCGTTGTCGGCGTTGAACAGCGCGACGTAAGCATTGAAAGACTGCACCAGCTCTTCGTTGGAAATGCTGTTGGCCGGGGTGTACAGGCCGGTGCCACTGATGACGACATTATGCATGGTCGTTTCTCTAATCTGTTCAGGCAGAAAGCATTGGCACCGACGTACCAACACACAAAGGGTTCATTCCCGTCCGTGGAACGCAAACCTGGCATCGCTTTATTCCGGTCCGCCTGTAGCCGCGAAGGCTCAAAACCGCAGGGCCGGCGTTTATAGGCGCGAAGTTTGCCATAAACACCGAGTTTTCGCCCTATATTGCACGACCGAACGATTTTACGCGGCCCCAACGTAGGAGCTGCCGCAGGCTGCGATCTTTTGATTTTTTGTCGCGACACAGGAAGATCAAAAGATCGCCTTCGGCGGCCCCATGCAGGAGCTGCCGGGGCTACGGCTCGACCTGGGACCACTGCTTGCTCATGCGCTTGTCCGAGATCGGCACCTTGGTGCCCAACTGCTGGGCAAACAGCGAAACCCGGTATTCCTCCAGCCACCAGCGATACAACTCCAGCTGCGGATCGCGCTTGCCTTCCTGGGCGTGCTTGTTCGCCCGGGTCTGGTACTGAGCCCACAGGCCGGACAGTTCACCACTCCAGACCCGATCCTTCTGCACCTGGGCGCCTAGTTTCTCGAAGCGCTGCTCGATGGCTTTCAGATAACGCGGCAACTCCTTGAGCCACTGCATCGGTGTCTCACGCACAAAGCCCGGATACACCAGGTTGCCGAGCTGTTGCTTGATGTCGTTCAGGGCCACGGCTTGCGCCAGGTCGATCTTGCCCTTGAAGCGCTTCTGCAGACCATGCCAGAGCTTGAGAATGTCCAGGGTCAACCGCGCCAGGCGCTCGGCGTGTTCGGTCCAGGCTCCGCGTTTGCGCTCGGCCAATGCCGCGAGTGCGGCGCCATCGCGGGGCAGCGGGTCTTCGCCCTCGAGAATGCAACTGTCGAGGCTGGCCAACAGGATGTCTTCCACCAGACTGTCGATGCGCCCCATGTCGCGGTACATCAACCCCAGCTCGGTCAGCCCCGGCAACTTGCCACGGAGGAATTTGGCCGGCTCCGCCAGTTGCTGCATCAGCAGGCGCTGCAGAGCGCGACGATGCTGGAACTCGGCTTCGGCCGGGGTCGAGAAACGCCCTTCCTTGACCGTGCCGGCCTCCTCCACCAACGCCGGGTACACCGTCATCGACAGGCCGGCGATCTTCTGTTGGGTTTTCTCCGCCACTGCGGCAAACACCTTCGCCTCTACCGGCTGCTGACTTTTGGCGGTTTGCGGTACGGCCAGCGCGGCCTGGCTGGCCTCGGCAAAACGCGCAGTCAGCTCGGCCAGATCACGACCCTCGCCGAGGAACTTGCCCTGGCCATCGACGATTTCCAGGTTCATGCGCAGATGACTGTCGACCTGCTGCGCCGCTTCGGCCCACGCTTCGTCACTGACCCGCGCGCCAGTCATGCGCAGCAATTCGCGACCCAGTGCCTGGGGCAACGAGCCCTCGGCGAAGGTCATGCGCTGCAGGGCGGCCTTGACGAAGTCCGGCACCGGTACAAAGTTCTTGCGCAGGGCCTTGGGCAGGTTGCGCACCAGGGCGATGCACTTGGCCTCGATCACGCCAGGCACCAGCCATTCCAGACGCTCCGGTGGCAGCATCGGCAACAAGGGTGCCGGCACCCGCAGGGTCACGCCGTCCCGGGGATGGTTCGGTTCGAAATGGTAACTGAGGGCCAGTTCCAGATCGCCAATGTGCAGGGTGTCCGGGTAATGGAGTGCGGTGACTTCGCTGGCCTCCCGGGCCAGCACGTCTTCCTCGCGCATGATCAGCAACTGCGGATCTTTCTGGCTGTTGACGCGATACCAGCTGTCGAAAGTCGCGGTCTGGTGAATCTCCGCCGGCAACCGCGCATCGTAGAACGCAAACAGGGTTTCTTCGTCGGCCAGAATGTCGCGACGACGGGCCTTGGCTTCCAGCTCGTCGAGCTGTTCCAGCAACTGCGCATTGGCCGACAGGCATTTGGCTTTGGACTGGATCTCACCGCGCACCAGGCCTTCGCGGATGAACAGCTCGCGCGACACCACCGGATCGATCGGACCATAGTGCACCGGTCGGCGACCGACCACGATCAGCCCGAACAGGGTGATTTGCTCGAAAGCCACCACCTGTCCGCGCTTTTTCTCCCAATGCGGTTCGAAGTGGTTTTTCTTGATCAGGTGCCCGGCCAGCGGCTCGATCCAGTCGGAGTCGATCTTGGCGACCATGCGCGCATAGAGCTTGGTGGTTTCCACCAGTTCGGCGGTCATCAGCCATTGCGGACGTTTCTTGCCCAGGCCCGACGATGGATGAATCCAGAACCGTCGCTGCCGCGCGCCAAGGTAATCGCCTTCGTCGGTCTTCTGCCCGATCTGGCTGAGCAATCCGGACAGCACGGCCTTGTGCAGTTTCGGGTAATCGGCCGGCTCTTTATTGAGGCTCAACTGCATGTCGCGGCAGATCAGGCTCAGCTGGCGATGGGAGTCGCGCCATTCGCGCAGGCGCAGGTAATTCAGAAAGTTCTTGCGGCACCAGTTACGCAAGGGGCTCGCGGTCAGCGCCTGGCGCTGCTCCTCGAAACCACGCCACAGATTGACCAGCCCGGCGAAATCCGAGTCCACGTCTTTCCACTGCGCGTGGGCCTGATCGGCAGCCTGCTGGCGTTCGGGTGGACGCTCGCGCGGGTCCTGGATCGACATGGCACTGGCGACGATCAGCACTTCCTGCAGGCTGCCCAGCTTGGCCGCTTCCAGCAGCATGCGGCCCATGCGCGGGTCTACGGGCAGCCGCGCCAGCTGGCGACCGAGCGGTGTCAGCTGGCTGTTGCGATCGACCGCAGAGAGCTCTTGCAGCAGGTTAAAACCGTCGCTGATGGCCTTGCCATCGGGCGGTTCGATAAACGGAAAGTCGGTGATCTCGCCCAGGCGCAGGTGCAGCATCTGCAGGATCACGGCCGCGAGGTTGGTACGCAGGATTTCCGGGTCGGTGAACTCCGGGCGCCCGATGAAATCCTCTTCGCTGTACAGGCGGATGCAAATGCCTGGTTCGACGCGACCGCAACGGCCTTTACGCTGGTTGGCGCTGGCCTGGGAAATGGCTTCGATGGGCAGGCGCTGGACCTTGGCCCGATAGCTGTAGCGGCTGATGCGCGCGGTGCCGCTGTCGATCACGTAGCGGATGCCGGGCACGGTCAGCGAGGTTTCCGCGACGTTGGTAGCCAGCACCACCCGGCGCCCGGGGTGCGACTGGAAAATGCGCTGCTGTTCGGCCGGTGACAGCCGTGCATACAGCGGCAGGATTTCAGTGTGCTTGAGCTGGGCCTTGCGCAGCATGTCAGCGGCGTCGCGGATTTCCCGCTCGCCGGGCAGGAACACCAGCACATCCCCGGGACTTTTACGCTCGCTGCGCTCGAACGCGGCGACTTCGTCGAGGGCGGCGAGGATCGCCTGATCCACGGTCAAGTCATCTTCGACGCGATTGCCCTCTTCGTCCTGCTCCAGGGTCAGCGGGCGGTACCAGGTTTCCACCGGGAAGGTGCGACCCGAGACTTCAACGATCGGCGCATCATCGAAATGCTTGGAGAAGCGCTCCAGATCGATGGTGGCCGACGTGATGATGACCTTAAGGTCCGGACGGCGGGGCAGCAGGGTTTTGAGGTAACCCAGCAGGAAGTCGATGTTGAGGCTGCGTTCGTGGGCTTCGTCGACGATGATCGTGTCGTAGCGTTCGAGGTAGCGATCGTTCTGGGTTTCCGCCAGCAGGATGCCATCGGTCATCAGCTTGATGAGCGTATTGGAATCGCTTTGATCTTCGAACCGCACCTGATAACCGACCAGCGCCCCCAGCGGCGTGCCCAGTTCTTCAGCCACCCGGCTCGCCACGCTGCGCGCAGCGATCCGACGGGGTTGCGTATGGCCGATCAGCCCATGCTGGCCACGGCCAATTTCCAGGCAGATCTTCGGCAACTGGGTGGTTTTGCCCGAGCCGGTCTCGCCCGCGATGATCAGGACCTGATGCTTGAGCAGCGCAGCCTTGATTTCATCGCGCTTGGCGGCGATGGGCAGGCTGTCGTCATATCGCACCACCGGCAGGCTGGCACGCCGCGCCAGCACCTGGTCGCAGGATGCCTGCATGCGCGTCACCCACTGGGCGAGCTTGGCCTCGTCTGGCTTCTTGCGCAGTTCAAGCAGCTGCCGACGCAGCCGGTGGCGGTCGGCGAGCATGGCGTGATCGAGGTTTTTCAGCAGTTTGTCGATGGAGGGCGATTCGTCAGTCATCAGGTACGCAAAGGTCGTCTAGTGGCGCAGGGGGCCAATTGTCGCAGATTTACTATGGATTGCGGATGTTCAAAGCGGGGCATGCGTAGGAGCTGCCGAAGGCTGCGATCTTTTGATCTTGATTTTTTCGTTGCTTTTGAGAAACAAAATCAAAAGATCGCAGCCTTCGGCAGCGCCTACAAGGGTTGTGGCGTTATTCGTTATCGAGGCCCTTGCGGCGATACGGGAACACATCAATGATTTTGCCGGCGCGAATCGCTTCCTGCAGGCTTTTCCAGTAATCGGCGTTGTACAACTCGCCGTGCAACTGGTCAAACAGCTTCCTCTGCCCCGAGTCGGCAAACAGGAACGGCGGAAACTCTTCAGGGAAAACATCCAACGGCCCGATCGAATACCACGGCTCGGAGGCCATTTCATCTTCAGGCGTACGCGGTTGCGGGATGTGGCGAAAGTTGGCTTCGGTCAGGAAGCAGATCTCGTCATAGTCGTAGAACACCACGCGACCGTGGCGGGTGACGCCGAAATTCTTCAGCAGCATGTCGCCAGGGAAGATGTTCGCCGCCGCCAGTTGCTTGATCGCCAGTCCGTAGTCCTCCAGCGCTTCGCGGACCTGGTCGTCATTGGCGTTTTCCAGATACAGATTGAGCGGGGTCATCCGGCGTTCGGTCCAGCAGTGGCGGATCAATACCGTGTCGCCTTCCACCGACACCGTGGAGGCCGCCACTTCAAGCAATTCCTCCAGGCACGCCGGGTCGAACTTGCTCAACGGAAAACGAAAATCGGCGAACTCCTGGGTGTCGGCCATGCGCCCTACCCGGTCGACGCTCTTCACCAGACGATACTTCTCGATCACCGTGGCACGGTCGACGTTCTTCGACGGCGAGAAGCGGTCCTTGATGATCTTGAACACCGTGTTGAAGCCCGGCAGGGTGAACACGCTCATCACCATGCCGCGAACGCCGGGGGCCATGATGAACTGGTCGTCGGTGTTGGCCAGGTGGTTGATCAGCGCCCGGTAAAATTCGGATTTGCCATGCTTGTAGAAGCCGATCGAGGTGTACAGCTCGGCGATGTGCTTGCCTGGCAGGATACGCTTGAGGAAGCCGATAAACTCCGCCGGCACCGGCACGTCCACCATGAAATACGAGCGGGTGAACGAGAAAATGATCGACACGTCGGCTTCGTCGGTGATCAGCGCATCGATCTGGATCCCGCGACCTTCGCGGTGCAGCAGCGGTATCACCAGCGGCCATTGCTCGTCCCGGGTGTAGATGCGCCCCACCAGGTACGCGCCCTTGTTGCGGTACAGCACCGAGGAAAACAGTTCGACGGCCAGTTCAGGGTCCTTGCAGACCCAGTCCGGCAGGTTCTCGCGCAGTTGCGCCTCGAGGCGGCGCAGGTCTCCAGGAAGATCGGCGTAAGCTTCGCTGAAGCTGTAGTCGGCAAAAATGCTCGCGAGCATGCCGGACAGCTTGCCTTGGGGCTTGTAGGTGCGCGTTTGCGCAGCACGGGCCCGGCGCAGGCTCGGCCGGGTGGTGTGGATGAACATGCACCCGTCGCTGATCAGGTCATGGCTGAACAGCCCGCAGAAGATCGAGTTGTACCAGGTCTCGGACAGTTCATCGTCGAAGCGCAGGTCGATCAGGCTGATGTAGGCGCTCTTGACCAGCGGCCAGCAGCTGACGTCCATCAACGTATCGACCTGGAAAGACGCGCGCAGGCGCTCCACCGTCTCACCGACTTTGTCTTCGTAGAGATTGATCCGCGCGGCGGACGCCGATTGCGTTTCCTGCCACAGCGCCTGTTCGAATCGCGCGCGTGCGCCGTCGGTGATCTGGCGGAAATGCTCGCGGTAATCGTCAAAGCCATCGAGGATCATTCGGGCGATGTCGGCGGCTGGCCATTGCTGCGGCATAGGTAAAACCTCGGCGGCTGTTCTTGTCATTGGAGCCTGAGCTTAGTGGCCCTTAGTTAGGCAACGCAACCATTGCCTTGTGCCCCGACTGGCGCGACACTTGCGCGCCAATCAAGGAAGGAACGTGCCGTGAACCCCGTCGATATTTTTCGCATGCTGTCGTTGGCGGCCATTTGGGGTGCGAGCTTTCTGTTCATGCGCATCATCGCCCCGGTCATCGGCACCGTGCCCACCGGGTTCTTGCGGGTGTCGATCGCCGCCGCCGGGCTGTTGGTGATTCTGGGACTGATGCGCATCAGCTGGGATTTCAAGGGCAAACTCAAGACGGTGATGCTGCTCGGGGTGATCAACTCCGGCATTCCGGCGACCCTCTATTCGGTTGCAGCGCAGGTGCTGCCGGCGGGCTACTCGGCGATTTTCAATGCCACCACGCCGTTGATGGGCGTGCTGATCGGCGGGCTGTTCTTCAGTGAAAAACTCACTTCGGCAAAATTGGGCGGAGTGTTTCTCGGTCTGTTCGGCGTCGGCATCCTGACCCGTGCCGGGCCGGTGGCGTTCGACCTGCAATTGCTGATGGGCGCCCTCGCCTGCCTGCTCGCCACCACCTGCTATGGTTTCGCCGGGTTTCTCGCGCGGCGCTGGCTGGATCAGGCCGGCGGCCTCGACAGCCGTCTGTCGGCGCTGGGCAGCATGCTCGGGGCGACCTTGTTTCTGTTACCGCTGTTCGGCTACAGCGTGATCACCCAGCCACCGCTGAGCTGGGGCGGCTGGAATGTCTGGTTATCGCTGCTGGGATTGGGCCTGGGGTGCACGGCTTTCGCGTACATCATTTACTTCCGCCTGCTGACCTCAGTCGGGCCGGTGAAGTCGATGACGGTGACCTTCATGATCCCGCCATTCGGGGTGTTGTGGGGGGCGTTGTTGCTCGATGAGCCGTTGTCGATGGCACATGTCTATGGCGGGATGTTGATTGCCGTGGCGTTGTGGCTGGTGTTGAAACCGGCCAGGGGGGCTGGCCGGTAGATTTGTTCAAGGCTGATGATGCCATCGCGGGCAAGCCCGCTCCCACATTGGTTCTCCTGTGAACACATACCTGTGGATCACTGAAGCCACCTGTGGGACCGGTCATCATTGCAAAATGAAAGTGTTCGGGGCTTCACGGACGGCTTCAGCCGAACAGCCAATACCCCAGCAACCCCAACACCACCACCGCCAACACCGGCCGCAGCACCCTGTAGGCCTTGGGATTACGCCGCTTCCACTGCTTGATCACGCCACTGAATCTATCGCTGGAATTCTTGCTCCAGGCATAGGCCTGGTTGATCCCGCCCACCCGCTCGTCATCCAGGTTCTGCGGCGCGGTAGCACGGCCCAGCAACCCGCTGATCCAACGGTTGATCCGGGTCATGAGGCGGTTGCTCAGCGGTCGCTCGATGTCACAGAACAGGATTACCCGAGTCTGGTCAGTCTCGTTCTTTACCCAGTGCACGTAAGTCTCATCGAACATCACGTCTTCGCCATCGCGCCAGGCGTACTCCTGGCCGTCGACGAAGATCCGGCATGCATCCGAATTGGGCGTCGACAGTCCCAAGTGATAGCGCAACGAACCTGCAAATGGATCACGGTGAGGATTCAGGTGGCTGCCACCGGGCAGCAAGGCGAACATGGCCCCTTTGACGTTGGGAATGCTGCTGACCAGTGCCACGGTTCTAGGGCACAGCGTCTCGGCTGAAGGCAGGGGTTTGTCGTACCATTTGAGGTAGAAACGCTTCCAGCCCTTCTTGAAGAATGAGCCGAAACCCGCATCGTTGTTCTTCTCGGCGGCGCGAATGTAACCCTCGTCGAACAGGTGCATCGCCTCTTCGCGAATCACTTGCCAGTTGTCCTTGAGCACGTCCAGTTCTGGAAACTTGCTGCGGTCCAGGTAAGGTTTGGATGGCACTGCGGAGAACAGGTACATCAAGGCGTTGTACGGGGCGAACAATGCCGAATGATTGACGAACTGACGCAGGACCGGCAGTCGTGCCTTGCCGCGCAAATGCACATAGAGGGTACTGCCCAGGAACAGCAGCAACAAAGATGCCTTCGCGGCAAAGGAAAAGGTCATCAACAACTCCTTGATAATAGGCAACTCTGCACAACGCCATTTACCCGACGTGGCAGCCGGCCATGATAGTCACTACCGGCCTCGGGAAACACCCGCAAATTTCGACATTCAGTGTTAAGGATTCAGTAACAAATTACTTAGTAGCACAGGGTTGCTGAACGGGGGCTGACTTGGGTCAAGCCCCGCACCCCACTGCAACCTGCAACCTGCAACCTGCAACCTGCAACCTGCAACCTGTGGGAGCGAGCCTGCTCACTCCCACAAAGGCACATTCCAAAAAAATAGTGATGATGCTTGTTACGCCTGGTTTTCCTGTTCGGTGAACAGATCACTGAACAACATGCTCGACAGATAACGCTCACCGGAATCAGGCAGGATTACCACAATGGTCTTGCCCTGCATCTCCGGTGTCTCGGCCAGTCTCACCGCGACGGCCATCGCCGCTCCGCAGGAGATACCACACAAGATGCCTTCCTCCTGCATCAGGCGCAAAGCCATGGCCTTGGATTCTTCATCGGTCACCAGTTCGACCCGGTCGACCATCGACAGGTCTAGATTTTTGGGTACAAAACCGGCACCGATTCCCTGGATCTTGTGCGGGCTCGGTTTGATCTCCTGACCGGCCAGCGCCTGGGTAATAACTGGCGAGACCATCGGCTCCACGGCCACCGAGATAATCGGTTTGCCCTGAGTATTCTTGATATACCGCGAAACCCCGGTGATAGTTCCACCGGTTCCCACTCCCGCTACCAGCACGTCGACCGCACCGTCGGTGTCATTCCAGATTTCCGGCCCGGTTGTCTTCTCATGAATCGCCGGGTTCGCCGGATTCTCGAACTGCGCAGGCATGAAGTGAGTGGAGGGATTGCCGGCGACGATTTCGGCGGCCTTTTCGATCGCGCCTTTCATGCCCTTGGCCGGTTCGGTCAAGACCAGTTCAGCGCCCAGGGCCTTGAGCACCTTGCGTCGCTCGATGCTCATGGAGGCCGGCATGGTCAGCAGCAGTTTGTAGCCCCGGGCCGCGGCAACGAACGCCAGGCCGATCCCGGTGTTGCCCGAGGTGGGTTCGACGATGGTCATGCCAGGCTTGAGTTTTCCGGAGCTTTCGGCGTCCCAGATCATATTGGCGCCAATCCGACACTTGACCGAGTAACCGGGGTTGCGTCCTTCGATCTTGGCCAGGATGGTTACGCCGCGCGGGGCGATCCGGTTGATCTGTACCAGGGGCGTATTGCCGATGGAATGGGCGTTGTCAGCGAAGATACGGCTCATGGCTGGGTCCTTATACAGCATTGAAATAGCGCTCCAAGGTAAGCCTGTTGCTCGTGGTCGTCCAGTCGGGTCGAACGTCCTGCTGCAACAGTAGTCAATGGCTTTACACCGCTGGAGAATTGTCCTCATGAAACGTCGTTACAGTTGGCCGCTATGGATCATTGCCGGGCTCGTGGTGCTGCTGGTTGCGCTGCACATCGCCCTGCCCTACATGGTACGTGACTACCTGAACGAGAAACTGGCCGACATGGGCGACTACCGCGGCCAGATCACCGACGTCGACCTGGCGCTGTGGCGCGGCGCCTACAAGATCAACGGGCTGAAAATCGTCAAGGTCGACGGCAAGGTTCCGGTGCCGTTCGTCAACGCGCCGCTGATCGACCTGTCCGTCAGCTGGCACTCGTTGTGGTACGACCACGCAGTCGTGGCCGAGGTGCAGTTCTTTAATCCCGAAGTGAATTTCGTCGACGGCGGCGCCAACAAACAGAACTCGCAGACGGGTCAGGGCACTGACTGGCGCGCTCAACTGAGCAAATTGGCGCCCATCACCTTTAACGAAATAAAGATCAACGACGGCAAGATCAGCTTTCGCAACTTCAATTCCAAGCCACCGGTGAACATGAACGCCACCCAGGTCAATGCCAGCATCTATAACCTGACCAACGTGGTAGATACCGATGGCCGGCGTGACGCACGCTTCGAGGGCAAGGCCCTGCTGCTCGGCCATGCACCGCTGGAAACCACGGCGACCTTCGACCCGTTGAGCAACTTCGAAGACTTCGACTTCCGCTTGCGGGCGCGGGACATCGAACTCAAGCGCATGAACGATTTCGCCTCTGCCTATGGCAAGTTCGACTTCAATGCAGGCCATGGCGACGTGGTCATCGAAGCCGAAGCCAACAAGGGTCGACTCAAGGGTTACATCAAGCCACTGCTCAAGGATGTCGACGTGTTCAACTGGCAACAGGACGTTGAAAACAAGGACAAGGGCCTGTTCCGCTCTGTCTGGGAAGCCATCGTTGGCGGTTCGGAGACGGTGCTGAAAAACCAGGTCAAGAACCAGTTCGCCACCCGGGTCGAGCTGAGCGGCAACGTGCATCGGCAAGATATCAACGCCTTCCAGGCGTTTTTGCAGATTTTGCGCAACGGATTCGTCCAGGCGTTTAATGCCCGCTATGAGCGACCGAAGCCGGATGCGGGTTGAGTCATCCGGTGACTCTCCATTCAGAGACTGAATAAGCCGTCTGCGTTCACAGTCGACCGGCCTGCGCGTTATAGTCGGGCATCACATTTAATTCGCCCGTCCCGCCCTGCTTAGCTCAGGCCGGCGTCACCGTTCGAGGATTAGTAGATGAAGTTCGAAGGCACCCAGGCTTATGTCGCCACCGATGACCTGAAGCTGGCGGTCAATGCCGCCATCACCCTGGAGCGGCCACTGCTGGTCAAGGGCGAGCCGGGCACTGGCAAGACCATGCTTGCCGAGCAACTGGCCGAATCCTTCGGTGCCAAGCTGATCACCTGGCACATCAAGTCCACCACCAAGGCCCACCAGGGCCTGTACGAGTACGACGCGGTCAGTCGCCTGCGTGATTCGCAACTGGGAACCGACAAGGTTCACGACGTGCGCAACTACCTGAAAAAGGGCAAGCTGTGGGAGGCGTTCGAGTCCGATGAGCGGGTGATCCTGCTGATCGACGAGATCGACAAGGCCGATATCGAGTTCCCCAACGACCTGCTCCAGGAACTCGACAAGATGGAGTTCTACGTCTACGAAATCGACGAGACCATCAAGGCCAAGAAGCGCCCGATCATCATCATTACCTCCAACAATGAAAAAGAGTTGCCGGACGCCTTCCTGCGCCGCTGCTTCTTCCATTACATCGCGTTCCCGGATCGCACCACGCTGCAGAAGATCGTCGACGTGCATTACCCGGACATCAAGAAGGACCTGGTCAGCGAGGCGCTGGACGTGTTTTTCGATGTGCGCAAGGTGCCGGGCCTGAAGAAAAAGCCGTCGACCTCGGAACTGGTCGACTGGCTGAAGCTGCTGATGGCCGACAATATTGGCGAAGCCGTGCTGCGCGAACGCGATCCAACCAAGGCCATTCCGCCCCTGGCCGGCGCTTTGGTGAAGAACGAACAGGACGTACAGCTGCTAGAACGCCTGGCGTTCATGAGCCGTCGCGGCTCCCGCTGATCCCTCTTTTAACAAGATAGAGGGCGATAGCCATGCTGCTCAACCTGTTCAATGAAATGCGCGCAGCCAAGGTGCCGGTCTCGGTGCGTGAGCTGCTGGACCTGATCAACGCGCTGAAACAGCGGGTGACCTTCGCCGACATGGACGAGTTCTACTACCTGTCCCGCGCGATTCTGGTGAAGGACGAAAAGCATTTCGACAAGTTTGACCGCGCTTTCGGTGCGTACTTCAACGGCCTGGAAAAGCTCGATGACCACCTGCAGGCATTGATTCCTGAGGACTGGCTGCGCAAGGAGTTCGAACGCTCGCTGACGGACGAAGAGCGCGCGGCGATCCAGTCCCTCGGTGGCCTGGACAAGCTGATCGAGGAATTCAAGAAGCGCCTCGAAGAACAGAAAGAACGTCATGCCGGTGGCAACAAGTGGATCGGCACTGGCGGCACCAGCCCGTTCGGTTCCGGCGGTTTCAACCCAGAAGGAATTCGCGTCGGGGATGCGGGCAAGCGCCAGGGCAAGGCGGTCAAGGTCTGGGACCAGCGCGAATACAAGAACCTCGATGATTCGGTGGAACTGGGCACGCGCAATATCAAGGTCGCACTGCGCCGGCTGCGCAAATTCGCCCGCCAGGGTGCGGCCGAAGAGCTGGACATCGACGGCACCATCGACCACACCGCACGCGATGCCGGGTTGCTGAATATCCAGATGCGTCCGGAGCGGCGCAACACGGTCAAACTGTTGCTGCTGTTCGACATCGGCGGTTCGATGGACGCCCACGTGAAGATCTGCGAGGAACTGTTCTCGGCCTGCAAGACCGAGTTCAAACACCTGGAGTACTTCTACTTCCATAACTTCGTTTATGAGTCGGTGTGGAAAAACAACATGCGTCGCACCTCCGAGCGCACGTCAACCCAGGACCTGCTGCACAAGTACGGCGCCGACTATAAAGTGATTTTTATCGGGGATGCGGCGATGGCCCCTTACGAAATCACGCAGGCCGGGGGCAGCGTCGAACACTGGAACGAAGAAGCCGGTTACGTGTGGATGCAGCGTTTCATGGAGAAGTACAAGAAGGTCATCTGGATCAATCCGTATCCGAAGGACACTTGGGGCTATACGTCTTCGACCAATATTGTGCGGGACCTGATCGACGACCAGATGTACCCGCTGACGTTGCGCGGGCTGGAGGAAGGGATGCGGTATTTGTCCAAGTAGCTTGTGTTGCCTGGACGGGCCTTATCGCGAGCAGGCTCACTCCCACACTGGACTTCTGCTGCATCGCAGATCCAGTGTAGGAGCGAGGCTGCTCGCGATGCTTTCTGCCGGGCCTAGCTCTTGATCTCAGAGCCCGCGCACATCCCGGTCTTCAATCGGCCGGCTCTGGCGCAGACGCTTGCCGCCCAGCACCACCCAATCAATCAGCCGGAACAGGCACTCGATACCAAACGACAGCAACAACGCGCCGCTCATGCCCCAGATCATCGCTTCCGGCGTCAGCAGAATCTGGTAGCTGTAGCCGTTCCAGGTTTCCTTGCGGATGTCCGGATCAGCGGCCAGGGCGACCTGCAGTACGCGGATGTACCACGGGCCTTGCATGGCCTGGAATTGCTTATCGAGGGCCAGCTGGCGAGTGAGCATGGCGCTCAGACTGTCGGCATCGCTGCGGAAAATCGGGTCTTCGCTGGCGCGGTAGTGGTTCACCAGCGCTTGCATGTCGCCCTTGAAGAACTGATTGGCCGTGCCCTGGAAACCGCTGAGGCCGGTCTGCGCCTCAATCAGATGCGCCTCGACCCGCTTGGCGTAATCATTGATGAACCCCGGCACCTGCACCCCGATCAACAGGCCCGCCGCGAACAACACCAGCCGTAGATAACTGAGCAACATCGGGAAGATCCTTATGCGGTCTTGCCCTGGCTGACGCATTCACCGCGTCGCCATAGGCTCCATTGGCCCGGTTCGTAGCGGGTCCAGGTTTCGTTTTCGGTCAGCGGTTCGGTGGCGATCACCGTGACCACGTCATTGGGCGTGGTTTCCGCCTGGAAATCGACGATCACATCAACATCCTTCAACCGCGCCGGGCCAAAGGGGGCTCGGCGGGTGATCTGGGCCAGTTTGCTCGAGCAATAGCAGAACAACCAGTCGCCGTCGCTGAGCAGGCAATTGAATACGCCCTTGCTGCGGTATTCGGCGCAGGCTGCGACCAGGTCGGGCAGCAACGCTTCAACTTCAACCGGCTCCGGAAACGCGGCGCGCACCCGGTTGAGCAGGTCGCAGAACGCCGCTTCGCTGTCGGTATCGCCCACTGGGCGGTAGAAGCTGGTGATTGGCTGGAAATCGGCAAGCTGGCCGTTGTGCGCGAAGCACCAGTTGCGTCCCCACAGTTCGCGGACGAACGGATGAGTATTGGACAGGCAGACCTTGCCGACGTTGGCCTGGCGGATGTGCCCGATCACTACTTCGCTCTTGATCGGATAGCGCTGCACCAGGTTGGCGACCTCAGACTCGCAGCTCGCGGCCGGGTCCTGGAACAACCGTAATCCACGACCTTCGTAGAAAGCGATGCCCCAACCGTCACGGTGCGGGCCGGTACGCCCGCCGCGCTGCATCAGCCCGGTAAAGCTGAACACGATATCGGTCGGGACATTGGCGCTCATGCCCAATAACTCACACATGCTCGGACTCTCGATGAAAGGCGGGGGCACGTCTACAGACGGGGTTCGACCCGCAAACGCTGGGGGTTGCCGGGTACCGGGGGCCGACCATAGCGATCATCGCCGGCACCACCGAACAGGTGCTCGTCTTCAGGCTCGTCGGCCCGGGCGGCAGCCTTGGCAGCATCGGCCTGGGCCTTGCGGGCCCTGGCTGAGCGTTCCATGGCGAAACGGATCGCCACGTAAACCAGATAGACGCCGAAGGCGAGCATCCCGTACATAAACAGGTCGCTGATTGCTCGCCAGGCGTTGTTACCCACCTTGAACATCAGGTCCAGAGCGGTGATGGCGACGGCTGGGGCCACTTTGGCCTTCACCGGATCGACCACGGTCGGGCTGAACAGCAACACAGCCACCAGCAGCCGCAGCGGCTCGCGCAGCCAACGCCACATCCAGCGGGTCATGCGCATCCATACCAGCAGGCAGCCCAAAGCGGCAAAGGCGTAGAGGCCCCAGGCGATCAGATAGTCGTTCTCGGTCATGGTGTCCATGGCAAGGCAGGCAAAGAGGCGCTTATAGTAACGACTTTTCGCACGTCCGGCTTGTCTCCTGTAGGAGCAAAGCTTGCTCGCGATGACGTCAGCCCAATCGAAATCGATTGTGAATGCTGGTGCGCAATCGCGAGCAAGCTTTGCTCCCGCAGTGCTGCAACCCAACAGACAGTGCCTGCACAGCCCTATTCCGTACATCGTCCGAGAGCCCTTCATGCCGCCATCCGCCAACATTCAAGACGCACCCATTGCCCACAAGGCTGAAGGTCCAGACCCGTATGCCTGGCTGCAGGAACGCGACACCGGCCCGGTGCTCGACTATCTGAAGGCTGAAAACCATTATCAGGAAGCACAGACCGCCGATCAGGCCGGGCTGCGTGAAAGCCTGTTCGAAGAGATCAAGGGCCGGATCCTCGAGACCGACCTGTCCCTCCCCTCCCCCTGGGGCCCGTACCTGTATTACACCCGCACCACTGCCGGTGACGAGTACGCGCGTCATTACCGTTGCCCGCGCCCGGCCGATGACAGCCTGCAGCTCGACGAAAGCCAGGAACAACTGCTGCTCGACCCCAACGCACTGGCCAAGGGTGGCTTCTTTTCCCTGGGCGCGTTCAGCATCAGCCCGGACCACCAGCGCCTGGCCTACAGCATTGACTCCACGGGCGATGAGATCTACACGCTGTTCGTGAAGGAATTGTCCAATGGTCGCGTCAGCGAACTGGAGTTCGAGGACTGTGACGGCAGCATGACCTGGGCCAACGACAGCCTGACCCTGTTCTTCGGCGAGCTTGACGACACCCATCGCCCGCACAAGCTATACCGCTACCGGCTCGACGGCACGGCGGCCGAAGAAGTGTTCCATGAACCGGACGGGCGATTCTTCCTGCATTGCTACCGCTCCAGTTCCGAGCTGCAACTGCTCCTGGCGCTGGGCAGCAAGACCACGAGCGAAGTCTGGGTGCTGGATGCCGCGCAGCCACAACAAGGCTTCACTTGCGTGGCGCCGCGCCGGGAAGGCCATGAGTACGATGTCGACCACGGCGCGCTTGATGGCCAGTGGAGCTGGTTTATCCGCACCAACCGCGACGGCATCAACTTCGCCTTGTACCACGCTGACGACACGGGTGTGGCCCCGACCGAGGAACAATGGCAAAACCTGATTCCCCACAGCCACCTCACGATGATCGATGGCATGAGCCTTAATGCCGCAGCCATGACCTTGAGCCTGCGGGTCGGCGGGCTGCCGGTGATTGAAGTGCACCCACAGGATCTGCCCAGCTACCGCGTGCAATTGCCCGACGCGGCCTACAGCCTTCACGTGCAGAACAGCCTGGAGTTCGCCAGCGAGCGGATCCGCCTGCGCTACGAAGCATTGAACCGGCCGGCGCAGATCCGCCAGCTGGATCTCGCCACGGGTGAGCAGCAGGTGCTCAAGCAAACCCCGGTACTCGGCCCGTTCGACGCCGATGCCTACGTCAGCCAGCGCCTGTGGGCAACGGCACCCGACGGCACACAGGTGCCGATCAGCCTGGTAGTCAAGCGTGAGGCCCTGGGCCAACCGACTCCACTGTACTTGTACGGCTACGGCGCATATGGCGAAAGCCTCGACCCATGGTTCTCCCACGCGCGCCTGAGCCTGCTGGATCGCGGAGTCGCGTTCGCCATTGCCCACGTGCGCGGCGGCGGCGAACTCGGTGAAGCCTGGTACCGCGCAGGCAAGCAGGAGCACAAGCACAATACCTTCAGCGACTTCATCGCCTGCGCCGAGCACTTGATTGCCAATGGCTACACCACCGCCCCGCAGTTGGCGATCAGCGGCGGCAGCGCCGGCGGCCTGTTGATCGGCGCGGTGCTCAACCAGCGGCCCGAGCTGTTTGGCGCGGCCATCGCCGAAGTGCCGTTCGTCGACGTGCTTAACACCATGCTCGACCCGGATCTGCCGTTGACGGTCACCGAGTACGACGAGTGGGGCAACCCTGAAGAACCCGAGGTGTACGAACGCATCAAGGCTTATGCACCTTACGAAAACGTTACCGCCCAGGCTTATCCAGCCACCCTGGTGATTGCCGGCTACAACGACAGCCGCGTGCAGTATTGGGAGGCTGCGAAGTGGGTGGCCAAGTTGCGCGCCACCAAGACCGACGCCAATCCACTGCTGCTCAAGACTGAGCTGGGAGCCGGGCATGGCGGGATGAGCGGGCGTTACCAGGGCTTGCGCGATGTGGCGCTCGAATACGCATTCGTGTTCAAGGTGCTGGGCATCGCCTGACACCCCTGGGCTTTTTCCTGTAGCCACTGGCGAAGTGGGAGCACAGCGTGCTCGCGATGACGGTTTCGCATCCAGCATTGATGCTGACTGTCACCCCGCTATCGCGAGCAAGCTTGGCTCCCACAGTTGGCCAGCGGCTACAACCGTTGGTTAGCCGCCGGGGGATTTGATTTTGGTGCTGTTTTGCTCAAGGCCCGGCAACGTCTGGTCCTTGGGCGGGTTGGGCATTTCGATCGGCGGCAACAACGGCGCGCTGCCGCTGCCAGGGCCCGCCTTGGGCACGCTGGTCGGGGTGATCTGTGGGTAGGGAGTCGGTGTCGCGGTGCCCGGTGAACCGGGCATTGGCACAGGGCTGGTGGGAATGGTTTGCAGCTCCTGGGCCTGCACTGCAGTTATCGAGAGCGCGGCCAAGGCAATGACCGTTAGAATGGTGCGCTTCATCAATGGCTCCGTTAGCCTTGTTGTCTGGTCTCAGGCTACTCCCAACTGCGCGCGTTTGCCCTCCCCCATGCCAATTCTTCTCAAGCCAATTTTTCAAGAGAGCCACATGAAACGTTTCGTACTGCTCGACACCACCCCCATCCCTGAAAATGGCGGTGCCCTGTGCCTGTTCGAGTACGGCGAGGACTTCGTCATCAAGATCCAGGGGGGTGACGGCGGCCAGTTGATGAACACCCGCATGCACGGCTCCGAGGATGCGCTGGCTGAAATCCCCTGCCGCAAAGTCGCCGGACGGCCGAATTCGCGGGTCTTGATTGGCGGTCTGGGCATGGGCTTTACCCTCGCCTCGGCGCTCAAGCACCTGGGCAAGACGGCTGAAGTGGTGGTCGCCGAACTGGTGCCAGGCGTGGTCGAATGGAACCGTGGGCCGCTGGGCGAAAAATCCGGTAACCCGCTGCTCGACCCGCGCACGGTGATTCGCCTGGAAGATGTCGCCAAAGTGCTGCAGGCCGAACCTCAGGGCTTCGATGCAATCATGCTGGACGTCGACAACGGCCCCGAAGGCCTGACCCAGAAGGCCAACAGCTGGCTGTACTCCGCTGGCGGCTTGAGCGCATGCGCCAAGGCCCTGCGGCCCAAAGGCGTGCTGGCCGTATGGTCGGCGAGTGCCGACCGGCAGTTTTCCGACAAACTGAAGAAGGCCGGGTTCAAGGCCGAGGAAGTCCAGGTCTTTGCCCACGGCAACAAAGGCACCCGCCACACCATCTGGATTGCCGAGAAGCTCAAGGGCTGAGCTAAACTCTGTTCATAACCGTCATCAGTCTTTTTTACAAAGGTGAACCCATGAGTTCGTCAACAACCCCGACCAACACCTCGAAGCTGGACCGCATCCTCGCCGATAACCAGCGCGACAAGGAAATGGGGTACCGCGACAAGGCCCTGAAGATGTACCCGCACGTGTGTGGCCGCTGCACCCGAGAATTTTCCGGTAAGCGCCTTAGTGAATTGACCGTGCATCACCGTGACCATAACCACGACAACAACCCCCAGGACGGCTCGAACTGGGAGCTGCTGTGCCTGTATTGCCATGACAATGAGCACTCGCGGTACACCGACCAGCAGTACTTCAGCGAGGGTTCGTTGAGCTCGCCGAAAATCGCCAAGGCGACGCATAACCCGTTTGCGGCGCTGGCAGGGTTGATGAAGAAGGAAGACTGAAGGTAGTCATAGACTGGGCTGGCCCCTTCGCGAGCAAGCCCGTCCACCACAGTGCTCCAAACCAGCACCCCTGCCCCAATCCCCGTATAATCGCCGTTTTTTCCCGAAGGCACCCCGCTCGTGGCAGACAAACGGTACAGCTGCATTGGTTTGTATAACCCCAAGTCACCGGAAAACGTCGGTTCGGTCATGCGCGCAGCCGGCTGCTATGGCGTGGCCTCGGTTTTCTACACCGGCAAGCGCTATGAACGCGCCGCTGATTTCGTCACCGACACCAAGCGGGTCCACTACGATATTCCGCTGATTGGCATCGATGACCTGAAAAAAATCCTGCCCCTGGGTTGCGTCCCGGTTGCGGTTGAACTGGTCGAAGGTGCCCGCGCCCTGCCTGAGTACACCCATCCCGATCGCGCCCTGTACATTTTCGGCCCGGAAGACGGCTCGCTGGACAAAGAGATACGTGACTGGTGTGAAGACGTGGTCTACATCCCGACAACCGGCTGCATGAACCTCGCAGCAACCGTTAACGTGGTGCTCTACGACCGCATGGCCAAAGGCCTGAACACCCGCTCCGGGGCGAAATTCCGCTAAATTGCTGCACATCCGATGGAACAAGCCGCCCGCGATGGCAGTCAGCTTAATTATCTATTCTTGAAGCAGTCCATCCAGCCAGGAGACAGATCATGAGCGAACTCAAACGCGTACAGCGCATTGAATCCACCCCGTTCCAAACCTACCCCGAGCAGAACGTTCACGGTTGGGAACGCATCGGCTCACTCGCCGGTGGCGTGGTGATGATGGGCAAAGGCCTGCGTCGCGGCGGGATTTTTGGCTTGATCCAGGTGGCGATCGGCGGCGTGGCCCTGGCCCGCGGTATCACCGGGCACAGTTCGGCCAAGAGCCTGCTGGAAAAGAGTCGCCAGGACATGAACAACGTGCGGGCGAAGATCGAGCGCGCCGGGGCAGAATTGACCCAGTTGAAGAAGAACGCCGAGGCAGCGACCAGTACGGCTACTGTGACTGGCAATGATTCGCTGGTTTCGCCGAAGACTGGGGTTTAAGGGTTTAAGAGCAAAAGATCGTCCGAAGGCTCGGACCGCGTCCGGACGATCTTTAGATTTACTGGAGCAACTCAGTATCCAAAACCTTGGAAGGCTCGCCAATCACACTCTCGGCCAACTGCACAAATTCCCTGGTATCCACACTTTCCAATCGCATCGCCCCGCGCAGCACATCGTCCAGCGAGCGCTTGTTGCGGGTCTTGATGCGTATCTCCTGGTCCAGCTCCCCCAGCAGCAACACCGCCCTGCCAATCTGCGCCGAATCGACCTGCTCGCCGCGCAGGGTCTTCACCTTCTCACCCTCTCGCGCCAATTTTTTGTGCAAGCTGGCATACCGCTCATCGCTCATACCGCCCGCCCGGCGCACCAGTTCGATGGCGTAGTACTCGGCGAACCCCTCACTGATCCAGTCGCTGCGCTGCTTATCATTGATGCGTGCAAACAGCTGGGCCAATTCGCGCACCAGTGCACTGCTGCCGCTTTCGCTGACCAGCGGCAACCGGGAGTTGAGGTATATGGATTCACGTGCGGCCAGACTCCCGCGCCACATAGGGTCGCTGGCGCCGACGATCAGCAGTTTGGTCGGATGCCGAGGGTACATCGCCTGGACCTGGGGCCAGATGAATGTCAGCAGCGTCAGCACATCCATACGCCGCATGCCCTGCCCCTGGGGAGACGCCACCGTGACCTCGGTTTCCCCAAGTCGTGTGCGACGAGTCCCCAGGTGGCCGGCGAGCATCCATCCTGTGGGTCGGTCGAACAGCCGGGAGATGTTATCAATGCGGAATTTGTTCCGGCCGATCCGCGGCCAGGCGGTCTCCACGCTGTTCCAGCCCGTCGGCAACTCGAATTCAAGGCGAGACACCAGCTCGATGCCGTCCTGCTGATCGAGCCTGGCAGCGGGCACCAGATCGTCACCGCGCATCAGCGCCCAGGTGGGCGTCATGCGCGTCTCGAAGCTGCCGCCCTTGCGACCATTACTGATGCGCACACGATAGGTCAGGCTGGACTTGTCGGCAGCCGGTCGCCAAATGCCGCGCGTTTGCTTGCCCGGCACGAGTTGCCACTGGCCGTCGGTTTTGAAGTCGCTGTAATGGCTGCCATCGCCCAGGTCGAAATCCAGGCTACGGACGGTAGATCCCTGGGCGAGTGTCAGCCGCACCTCGGCCTCGTCACTTTGCGGCAACAGGCGCACGTGGTAATCGAGATCGACTTTCTTCGCCGCCCACACCGATGAACTCAGGGCCAGCAGCCCCACCGCCAACGCCTGGCGCAATCCCACAGCCATACACTCTCCTTGTGGCGAGCGGACAATCAACCCGCGCGGAAAATCAGATGGTCTTCCCAATCGTCTTCGGCCACGCTGCCTTCGGCCAGCATGCGCCCTGATTGTGAAATGCGTTCATGGTGCACCGCATCGCGATCACCGCAGACCAGATGGTGCCAGAGTGGCAGGTCCTTGCCCTCACTGACCAGGCGGTAACCGCAGGTCGGCGGCAGCCATTTGAACTCGTCGGCCTTGCCAGGCGTGAGCTGGATGCAGTCTGGCACCGAAGCTCGACGGTTCGGGTAATCACTGCACTGGCAGGTCTTCAAATCCAGTAACTTGCAGGCGATTCGCGTGTAATAGACGCTGTTGTCATCTTCATCTTCGAGCTTTTGCAGGCAGCACAGGCCGCAGCCGTCGCACAGCGATTCCCATTCCTCTTGATCGAGTTGATCGAGGGTTTTGCTTATCCAGAACGGTTCGACTTTGGCGGCCATGGTTCGAGCATCGACATCAGGTGGTGAAAAGGCCGCCAGTCTAGTGCCACACGCCCTGCGGGCCAAGCATTGGCGACTGCCGGTAGAACTCACTTGTCAGTTTTGACGCCGCCACGTAGGGTTTTGCGTCGCCCACTTTCATACCAAGCAAGGAATCTGTCGATGAGTGCCAACCCGCGTGTTGCCGATTACGCTATCCACCCGCAGTTCACCGACCGCTGGTCGCCCCGCGCATTCACCGGCGAAGCCATTCCCGAGGAAACCCTGCTGAGCTTCTTCGAAGCCGCACGCTGGGCGCCCTCGGCCTACAACTCGCAGCCGTGGCGGTTCCTGTACGCACGTCGCGACACGCCAAACTGGGAGCGTTACCTCGGCCTGCTGAACGAATTCAACCGCAGCTGGGCGCAACACGCCTCGGCACTGATCATTGTGATCTCCAAGACCAGCTTCACCGCCCCGGGCGCCAGTGAAGAAACCCCGGCGCTGTGGCACACGTTCGACACCGGTTCGGCCTGGGGGCATCTGGCCCTGCAAGCGAGCATCAGCGGTTGGCACACTCACGGCATGGCCGGGTTTGACCAGGCGCTGACCCGCAAGGAACTGAACATCCCCGAGGGTTATGCCCTGCACGCGGCGGTGGCTGTGGGCAAGTTGGGGGATAAGGCGACCCTGGCGGAATACCTGCAGGCACGCGAGTTGCCAAGCCCGCGTCGGCCGTTGGCCGAGTTGGCGGCTGAGGGTGATTTCACCCTCTAAAAGCAAAAGATCGCAGCCTGCGGCAGCTCCTACAGGTGGACAACACATGGCCCTGTAGGAGTTGCCGCAGGCTGCGACCTTTTTGGAGACGACTCAATACCCGCGACTGAAATCCACTTCCCCGCGCAACGCTTCGCCCGCCTGGTACGCCCGCAGATTCTCGACGAACAGTTGCACCATCATCGAAGGTGAGGTCGGTGCCGAGCTGTGGCCGGTCAGCAGCAAGCCCCACGCTGTCCAGAACGGATGCCGCTGCGGCAATGGCTCCTGGCGGCAGACGTCGATGACCGCGCCGGCCAGATGCCCTTCCTTCAAGGCTTCCACCAGATCGGCATCCACTACCGCGACTCCACGACCCACATTGAGGAACAACGCGGTGGGCTTGAATTGCTTGAACAGCGCAGCATCGTAGAGATCGTGGGTGTGAGGCGTGTTCGGCAACAGGTTGATCACGTAATCCACTTCACCCACCAGCCGAGGCAGGTCCGACAGGGTGCCGACCTCGACAAATGGTGCCTGCTCGCGAGCTTCGCTGGCGATGCCGTATAACTCGACGCCAAAGGGCTGCAGAAAACGGGCAACGGTCTGGCCGATGTCGCCAGTGCCGACGATCAACACCTTGCGACCCGCCAGGCTCTGGCCCTGGCGACTGTCCCACTTGCGCTCGACCTGGCTGACCAGGCGCGGCAGCACCTCGCGCTCGTGACCCAGCAGATAGGTCAGTACGTACTCGGCCATGACCTGGCCAAAAATCCCCACCGCCCGGGTCAGACGGTAGTGCCGTGGCAAGCCGTCGGCGAGCAGCGGTGTGATTCCCGCCCAGGTCGACTGCAGCCATTGTGGTTGGTGGCCCTGACGCAGCAGGTTGGCCAGCAGATCCGGCTGGCCCAGCCAGACCGGACAGTCGGCAGCCTGGCTGGCCAGTTCGGCGGAGTCACCACTGGTCAGCACTTCCAGCTCAGGCGCGGCCTGGCGCAACAGTTGGGCGTACACAGGATGGTCGTGTTCAGCAATCAGAACGCGCATGGTTCAAACCTTTCGAAAACAGTGCGGACAACCGCCGCTGGAGTCAGCCTCCATCGCGCGGTCATCGCCAGATATCAATTCCAGTGTTTCAGGGAAGCTCGCAGCCTTGGCCGATTACATCGGGTCGTTGCGTCGCAGCAACTCTTCCGGAAGGTGCTCGATGTACTCGTCTTCAGCGGGCGGCATTTGCAGGTGGTAACCCTGTTTGTCGAGGTTTTCCAGCACCACCGTGATGTCCTCGCGCGACAGCTTGCGCTCAGGCGTGAGCACCAGGTCGAACGCGTGGTGCGGCTTGCCGAACGCCGCCATCAGGCTTTCCGGAACGCGCTCCAGGGCATCGCTCTTGAGCACATAGAGATACATCTCGTTCTTTTTCAGGCTTCGATAAATGGAGCAAATACGTTTCAAGGCTGTTCTCCGGCGGTGGCCAGGCTGTCGAGCAGCGCCTGGCCCATCAATTCGCGGCGCCAGCCACGCAGCGAATCAGGCAATTGGTAGGGACCATTGGGAAAGCCGCTCTTGAGCAAGGCTTCCAGGGTTTTCTTGCGCAGCATCAGTTCCGGCGCAATGTTCAGGCGTTCGGCTTCGGCCTGGCCGATCGCACGCAGTTGCTTGACCAGCACGGCAGCGTCCACCGGCAAGGGCTCAGGCACGGCAGGCGGCCATTGATCAGGCGACACACTGCCTGAGCGTTTGATCAGATCAAGCAGAAACTCGCCGTCCTGACGCACGGTACGCGGGTGCATGTCCTCGATCTTGCCCAGCGCGCCCAGGCTGTCCGGTTGGGTACGCGCCAGCGGCCACAGGGAATGCTCGCGCACGATACGGTTGCGCGGCAGATCACGGGCGCGGGCTTCGCGCTCGCGCCAGGCGCACAATTCACGCAACACGGCCAGTTGGGCACGGGACAGCTTCCAGGCCAGCTTGGCTTCGCGGTAGACCTCGTACGGATCGATCTCCCGACGCAAGTTGGCGACCAGTTCGGCACCATCTTCCAGAACCCAGTTGTATTTGTCTTCAGACAGCTTCGGACGCAGCCGTACGAAAACTTCCGCCAGATGCAGGGCGTCTTCCGCGGCGTAGCTGATCTGAGTGTCGGAAAGTGGACGTTGCAGCCAGTCCGAACGAGTCTCGCCCTTGGGCAGGTCGATCCCCAGCACTTCCTGCACCAGCCGCGAATAACCCATGGAGAAGCCCAGGTTCAGGTACGCGGCCGCCAGTTGAGTGTCGAACAGCGGGGCCGGCAGACTGCCGGTCAGGCGCAGCAACACCTCGAGGTCTTCGCTGCACGCGTGCACCACCTTGGCCACCGCCGGGTTTTCCAGCAATGCGGCCAGCGGCTGCCAGTTGTCGATGGTCAACGGATCAATCAGGTAAGCGCGTACGCCATCGCCGATCTGCAGCAGGCCTGCAATCGGGTAAAAGGTGTCGACCCGCATGAATTCGGTGTCGAGGGCAACGTAGGGCAGTTGCTGCCATTCGGCGCAAAAGCGACCGAGGCTATCGTTGTCGCGAATCCAATGAATATCGATGGCCACACGGCTCTCCCTTGAAGAATGGCGCGCAGTATATATCGCCCCCGGCGATTTCCGCGCCTCCACTGAACAAGAGCTTTAGCGAAAAGATGTACATGACGGCAAGAAATGTCTGACGGGCGGAGGTTTACGGGGTGCAGGCCGCTTCGCTTGCCCTACTGTTTAGCCAGCACTCCATCGATCACCGCACCGCGACAGCCGGCAAACATATCCAGGTCCTGGTCGTAGACCTTGCTGTTGACCTCCAGCAGGCCCAGCATCGAGTGAAACAGGTTGTCCTGACTCAGGGGTTTGTCACGACTTAGCTGCAGGCAGTGAGTGTCCACCGAAAACGACTTCTGATAACTGTCGGAGAACCAGGCCAGCATCGCCACATGCTTTTGCTGGTCCGGTGCGAGCATGTAAGGCGTGCCATGCAGGAACAGGTTGTACTCACCCAGGGATTCGCCGTGATCCGACAGATAGAGCATCGCCGTGTCGACTTTGTCCTGATTGCTGCGCAATACGTCGATCAGCGAAGACAGGACATGGTCGGTATACACCAGGGTGTTGTCGTAGCCATTGATGATACTTTCGCGACTGCAATTGTTCAGCGCATTACTTTCGCAAACAGGGGTGAAGTGTTCGTATTCCTTGGGGTAACGCTTGAAGTATTCCGGGCCATGGCTGCCCATCTGGTGCAACACCAGCACGGTGTCCTTGTCCAGGGAGTCGATGAAATGCTGCAGGCCCTGCAGCAGGATTTCATCGCGGCATTCACTGCTGGCGCATAAGCCGGGCGTCTGCAGATTGCTGACGTCTTCAAAGGTGACGCGGTCGCAGGTGCCTTTGCATCCCGACTGATTGTCACGCCAGATTACGTCCAGCCCTGCCCGCTTGAGCACATCCAGCAGGCCCTCTTCGCTCTTTGCCTGGCTTGCGTTGTAACCCTTGCGGCCCATGTTGGAAAACATGCACGGCACGGAGACAGCCGTTTCAGTGCCGCAGGAATGCACATCAGTGAATGCGATCAGGCCCGCCTCCTTACCAAGTTTGGGCGTGGTATCGCGACCGTACCCAAGAATGCCGAAGTTTTCCGCCCGGGCACTTTCGCCCACCACCAGCACCGTCAGTGATTTGCGGCCGTGGGTTTGCCAGGCAGGGTTGCGCTGGGCGTCTTCGCCAATCTTCACAAAGGGGCGCTGTGCCGTCACCACCTGCTCCTTAATAAAGCCAAACGAGGCAGCAATGTAATTACTTGGCACCACCATCAGGCGCAATTCATGGTGATTGCGAAACAAGGAGGACAGGCCTTGATAGTTGATAAGCGCAATCGCTCCAATGACCGCAGCCGAGGCCACACTTACCAAACCTTTGCTTAATAGCTCGCGGTGCCAACGCCGATAATTGACAGGCAGTTTCCACAACAACCAGGAGGGTAAAACCCCAAGCAACAATATATAAGCCAGCAACTTAATTGACAGTAAATCGCGAACTTCCGTTGCGTTGGTCTGGGCAAAGTTACGCAGCATGCCAATGTCCATCAGCACGCCATATTGACTCATGAAGTACGCCACCCCGGCGCTGCACAGGAAGATCAGCGTCAGTGCAGGTTTCAGGACAGGCCGAAACGCCAGCAACGTCAGCACGATGTTGAAGGCCGCCAGGATCATCACCCCGAACGCGATCCGCATCGCCAGCCCCTGGCCGTCGTTGGCGGTAATCTCGGCCAGGTGCTGCCACAGTACGAAATTAAAACCTGTTAATAAAAAGACACTGGCAGCAAGTGTCACCCACTCGGGGCGAACGGCTTTTAACTTCAACATGATTTCGGCAGTTTCTGAAGAGAGGCGCCTGGGACAAATGTGAAAAAATCATTTATCCCGGCGACGTTAACTCTAGGCAGCCAACCATCAATTTTTTGTGAAAAATTAGCCAACGATTAGTTGGCTAATGGCACAGGGGTCAAACTTGCAGTGTATTTGAGAATGATTCAGGCCTGGTGCAAGTACCAGCGCCAGTCCTGTTCGCCGACCTCGCCCATGAATTGCCGGTACTCGGCCCGTTTAACCGCCAGGTAAACCCCGAGGAACTCAGGACCGAACGCCTCCCGCGCCCAACTCGACGCTTCCAGCGCGCGCAGGGTGGTCAGCCAGTCAGTGGGGAGTAATTCCTTGGCCTGGGCATAGCCATTGCCTTCCACCGGCGCCCCGGGGTCGAGTTGTTCAAGAATGCCGCGATGGATACCGGCCAGGATCGCCGCCGCCGCCAGGTACGGGTTGGCATCAGCGCCACAAATGCGATGCTCGATATGCCGGGAAAACGCCGGGCCGCCGGGCACGCGCAAGCTGACCGTACGATTGTCCACGCCCCAGGTAGCGGCCAGCGGCGCGTAGCTGTTGGTCTGAAAGCGGCGATAGGAATTGGCATTCGGGCAAAACAACAGCAACGAATCCAGCAAGGTGCTGAGCATGCCGCCGACCGCATGCCTGAGCAGCGGCGTGCCGTCCGCCGCTTCGCTGGCAAACAGGTTGTTACCCTCGCAGTCCGCCAGGCTGACGTGCATGTGCATCCCGGTGCCCGCCAGGTCATCGAACGGTTTGGCCATGAAACACGCCGTCATCCCGTGCTTGTGCGCCACACCCTTGACCAGCCGCTTGTAGCGCACCGCTTCGTCCATGGCCTGCAGCGCATCGGTGCGGTGTTCGAGGGTGATTTCCACCTGCCCGGGCGCGTATTCGGAAATCGCCGTACGCGCCGGAATGCCCTGGAGTTTACAGGCGCTGTAGAGATCGGCCAGGAACGGCTCAATCTGCTCCAGCTCGCGCAGGCCATAGACCTGAGTACCCCGTGGGCGACCGCCGTCGACGTCCCGCGCCGGCTGTGGGCGTCCGTTACCGTCGCGCTGCTGATCCAGCAGATAAAACTCCAGTTCCGCCGCCATCACCGGGTAATAACCGTCGGCCTGCAAGCCCTCAATCACTTTGGCCAGCAGATGCCGCGGGTCGGCAATGGTCGCCGGCATTCCTTCGGTGGGGTGCATGCTGACCTGCACCGCCGCCGTCGGAATCAAGCGCCACGGCATGCGCGTCAGGCTGCCGCTGACCGGGTAGGCGCGACAATCGATGTCACCCACGTCCCACACCAGCCCGGAGTTTTCCACGTCATCGCCATTGATGGTCAGACCAAGGATAGTGCTCGGCAGCGGACGGCCAGTGGCGTACACCGCCAGCAGCTCATCGCGGTGCAACAACTTGCCCCGTGGTACTCCATTGTTGTCGAGGATAAACAACTCGAACATCTCGATGTCCGGATTCTGTTCCAGAAAGGTCAGGGCTTCCTGCTGTGTGGCGAAGGCGGTCGTGGCACTGCTCATGGGATTTCTCTTGTTTGCGTGTCAGGCAAGCGCGCACGCGCTGCCCGATTGATCCCGAAACGAGCCGGGACCGGTTATTGATGAATCAACGCAGAACGCAGAAATCCGGCGGGCGCGCGTGACGGCAGTGCCACAGCGCCCAGAAGGCCAGTTCGGAAGGAAGTGTGACGGGACAACCGTCCATAGGACAAACCGTGCAAAACAGATAACAGCAGCGTCACACGGGTGGTTGGGGTATTAAATCGGCATTTGAAGAACCTTGGGTGTGGGTTGGCTAAACAATCAGCACTATTTAATTTCCAAATACCAAAGCCGACTTTCTGATTTGCCGCCCGCCAACTCGCGCCTGCTTAATCGGCACCTGCTCATTCAAGGTCCGATCCATGGAAACCGTCCGCACCACCGCCCGCCCCGCCCTTCTACTAATGTTTGCCATCGTCCTGATTGCGCTCAACCTGCGCCCCTCCATGGCCGCCATCGGCCCGTTGCTGTCGGCGATTCGTGGGGACATTGAACTGAGTTTCAGTCTGGCGTCGCTGCTGACCATGCTCCCGGTGATGGCGATGGGTGTGGCGATGTTCTTCGGCATCCGCGTCAGCCAGCGCCTGGGCGAACAACGGACCGTGGTCCTTTCCCTGCTGATCATCGGTGTGGCTACCGCATCACGACTGTTCCTCGACTCCGCAGCCGAACTGATTCTCAGCGCCGTGCTGGCAGGCGTGGGCATTGCCCTGATTCAGGCGTTGATGCCAGCCCTGATCAAGTCGCGTTTCAGGGACAACGTCGCCCTGTGCATGGGCCTCTATGTCACCTCGATCATGGGCGGCGCGGCCATCGCCGCCGCCTTTGCCCCGCTGGTTATGATTCGCACTGGTAGCTGGCGAGTCGGCCTGGCAGTCTGGGCCGCGCTCGCGGTGGTCGCCCTGATTTTCTGGATGGCACAGCCCGCGCAGCAATCGCTGATCGAATCAAAGTCGGCCACCAGGCAGTCTTTTTTCAACAATTCCCGCGCCTGGCTGCTCGCCATCTTCTTTGGCCTGGGCACCGCGTCCTACACTTGCGTGCTGGCCTGGTTGGCGCCGTATTATGTGGAAAAAGGCTGGAGCGAACAGGACGCCGGCTTGCTTCTGGGTTTCCTGACAGCCATGGAAGTGCTGTCCGGCCTGGCCACCCCGGCCATCGCCAACCGCAGCCGTGACCGCCGCCTGGTGCTGGTGGTGTTGCTGGGACTGATCATGGCGGGTTTCTGCGGGCTGATCCTCAGCCCGCAGCACCTGAGCCTGATGTGGCCATGCCTGCTGGGGCTGGGCATTGGCGGGCTGTTTCCAATGAGCCTGATCGTGTCCATGGATCACTTGGACAACCCGCAACGTGCGGGAAGCCTGACCGCGTTCGTGCAGGGCATCGGCTACCTGATCGCCGGTGTCTCGCCGCTGCTCGCGGGTATGATTCGCGATCATCTGGGCAGCTTCGAGTGGGCCTGGTGGGCCCTGACTGCCGTCGTGGCACTGATGATCCTGATGGTCCTGCGCTTCGATCCCCGGCACTACGCTCGACACATTCACTGAAGGACGATTCTCCTGAATCCGTCGATCCGTTAGGATCCTTCGCAGACCGTTGCGCCCACCTGCGCAACAAGGACTGCGAGACGCAATGGATGCTCAACAGCAACGTACTTAGAAAGCTCGACATGCAGGACCTCATGGTGTTCGTTGCCGTGTACCAGCAACACAACGTCACCGCCGTGTCCGAAGCCCTGTGCGTCAGCCAGTCGACTGTGAGCTACTGCCTGAAAAAACTTCGCGCGGCTTTTGCCGATGAGTTGTTCCTCTACAGTCGTTCCGGCATGCAGCCCACTTACAAAGCCGACAGCATGTACCCGCACGTGTTGAAAGTCCTCGAACACATCAACCTGTGCCAAGCCGGCTCAACGACCTTCGACCCCGCCCTGCGGCCAACCACCTTCAACCTGTGCGCCCCGGAATATTTCGAACAACTAATCCTGCCACGCCTGCTCAAGCACTTCGCGTTTGCCGACTGGCCGGTGACCGTCAACGTGCACAAACTCGAATCCGACATCCCGGCCCAAGCCCTGCGCGACGGCAGCCTCGACCTGGTGATCTGCTTCGGCCCGAACTTCCATCGCAGCCACGGCGACATCAAGTCGGCGACGCTGCTGGAAGATCAACTGGTCTGCGTCTTCGACAAACCCGCCGCCCCCGGCGAGCCCCGGTTGAGCCTGGACGAACTCGTCGAACGCCGCCACGTGTTCCCCACCCCGTGGACTTCCAGCAGCAACATGGTCGACGGCTGGCTGGCGCAACAGGGGCGCAGTCGCCAGATCGTAGCGCGGGCCAACAGTTATGGCGCGGCGTTGAAGATGATCAAGGGGACGGAGTTCATTGTGATGTTGCCGAAGCGGATTCAGCAGTTGCTTGCTGGCGATGGCGGGTTTGGGTGTTGCGCAGCGCCGGTTGGGTTGCCAGGTTTTTGCCTGGATATGCAGTGGCATCAGGGAATGGAGAAAGATGGCGCTAATGCCTGGTTACGCGAGCAGATCGATCTGGCATGTGACCGGCAGAGCAAGTAGCGCAAGGACCAGGGCTCACACTGTGATGGGTGAGCCTGTTCCAATCCCAAGTGAAGATAACTGGCTGACAGCTCCAACCCAATCAGTGCCCAACCGCCGTCTTCGCATAAGACTCCCGATCAATATCCAGAATCTCCACGCACAACTGCACGTCCACCCCCACCGGCCATTCACACAAATCCTGCACCACCGCCAACAGGCTCTCCGACAGTTGCTTCTTGATCTGCGGCGATCTCCCGCTGAGCAGCGCCAGCTTCACATGCACAAACCCACGCTCGGCCATGGCGGTACCGACCTTGAAGGTCTCGACTTTGATCGCGCGGCTTTTGATGTCGAATTCGGCAGCGAACTGGCCGGAGCCCACCAAGGTGTTGTTCAGCCGGATCAAGGCGACGTCGGCGTTCAGGCCTGGCAGGTTGGCGGTGTATTCCATGTGCAGGTGGGGCATGTCGAATGCTCTTTGGAGTGGCGGGAGGGTCGTACGTATAGCACAGAGTTTACGGGCTCACGGCGCTGGGGGCATAAGATCGGTCGCGCTCATGAAGGTTTCCAGGCGTTTGCGCAGCCAGCGTTCGGCCGGGTCGGTGTCGACGTGGCTGAGCCAGACCATCGACAGGTCGAGGGTCGGAGTCTTGAACGGGAATGGCTCTTTGAACAGTGCACCGGACGCGGCCATGGCTTCGGCCGCGTAGTCCGGCAGGCTGGCGATCAGGTCGGTGCCGGCCAACAGCGCGGGCAAGGAGCTGTATTGCGGCACGGACAGCACGACCTGGCGGGTGCGGCCGATCTCTGCCAGCCATTCATCGGCGTAGCCGCTGACGTTGGCGGTGTGGGACACCAGCACGTGGGGACGCGCGCAGTATTCGTCCAGGGTCAGCGGGGTGTCGGACGCATCGGCGCGCAGGATGCTGGGCTGGATGTGCCGCAGCAATTTGCGCTTGGCGTTGGCCGGCAGGCCGCGGGTCTGGCTGATGCCGACAGTGATGTCGCCAGACGCCAGCAAGTCGGGAATGCGCCAGTAGTCGACATGCTGCACCACGAACACCACTTTCGGCGCTTCCTGGCGCAGGGCCCGCAACAGCGGCGGCAGCAGGCCGAATTCGACGTCATCCGACAGGCCGATGCGGAAGGTCATGGTGCTCACTGCGGGATCGAAATCGTGGGTCAGGCTCAGGGCGATCGACAGCGAATCCAGGGCCGGCGAAAGATACTTGATCAACTCTTCGGCGCGTGCGGTGGGTTCCATGCGATGGCCGACCCGAATGAACAATGGGTCGTTGAACATCGTGCGCAGGCGGTTGAGCGCCGAACTGATGGTCGGTTGACCGAGAAACAGCTTCTCGGCAACCCGCGTGACGTTGCGTTCGAGCATCAATGTCTCGAACACCACCATCAGGTTGATGTCGGCCTTGCGTAGCTCATTGCGATTCATCCATTGCCCCCTTGTCCCCCTGAACTGCGGGCAGTGTAGAAAGACCTGGGGCCTGGCGTCCATCGGCATGAACGCCAGCGGCGTGACTTGCACTCACACGGGTAGCGGATAAAGGGCCTCATCGAACTGCGCCAGGCGCGGGAACGTCAGTGGTTGCTCGTCGCTCAGGTGCTCCAGGCGCTGCTGGTAATCGTGCAGGAGACCCTTGCGGGCCTCGTCGCTGATGTAAGGCACGTGCCAGGCGACAAAGGGTTGCAGCACGTCGAAGCCGACGTAGGCCAGGGTGCCGCGCAGGATAGGACGCAGCATGTCTTGCAGCGGACCGTGAATCGCGCCCTCGCCGAACATGTGCTCGCGCCCGCCGAGGGTGACTGTCACCAGCGCCTTCTTGCCGCTCAAACCGCCCTGGTCGTAAAAACGCTTGCCGCCATAACACACGCCGGACACCAGCACCCGATCGATCCAGCCCTTGAGCATGGCCGGTGCGGAGAACCAGAAAATCGGGAAGTTGAGGATCAGCAGGTCAGCCCACAGCAGTTTGTCGAGTTCCTGCTGGATATCCGGCGCCAGGGACTGGCTCTTGACGCCCAGGCGTTGCTCCAGGGCGTACACCAGGTAGTCGGGATTGTCCCGCGAGGAAAAATCATCGGCGCTGGCCACCGGGTTCCAGTTCATCGCGTACAGATCGCTGACCTTGACCTCGTGCCCCTGGGCCTGGAGTGTCGCGACAGCCTGGTCACGCAGGGCTGCGGTGAACGAGTTGGGTTCGGGATGGGCGTGAACGATCAATACTTTCATGGGTATTCCTTGAATGCTGGCACGTTGGGGGGAGTCATACCTGGATCGCCTTCACTTCGACGAATTCGTTAAGTCCTTCCTCCCCCCATTCACGACCATTGCCTGACTGTTTGTAGCCACCGAATGGCGCCTGATAGTTGAACGCCGCGCCGTTCAGAAAACACTGCCCGGCACGCAGCTGCCGCGCCAACCCCAGGGCCCGCTCCCGGTTGCCGGTCCAGACGCCGCTGGACAGGCCGAAAGGCGAGTCGTTGGCCATTTGGATCGCCTGCGCTTCATCGGCGTACGGAATCAGGCACAGCACCGGCCCGAAGATTTCTTCCTGGGCGATGCGCATGCGGTTGTCGACGTCAGCGAACAGCGTCGGACTGACGTAGAACCCGCGCTCGAATTCGTCAGTCTCGCCACCGAGCACCAGCCGTGCGCCTTCCTGCTGGCCGATCTGGATGTAGTCGCGCACGGTGCGCCGCTGGGCCGCAGAACACATCGGCCCAAGGAAGCTCTGCGGGTCCAGCGGATCCCCCATGCGCAAGCTTTGGGCCTCGGCGATGGCGATTTCCACAGCCTCGGCGTAACGGCTCGCCGGCAGCAGCATGCGGGTCAGTGCAGTGCAAGTCTGGCCAGAGTTGATCATCACGTCCTGAACGCCATAGCGCACCGCTGCGGCCAGGTCGGCATCCTCGGCGATCAGCAGCGGCGACTTGCCGCCCAGTTCCAGGCACACGCGCTTGACCGACGGCGCCGCCGCCTGGGCCACACGAACGCCAGCGCCGGTGGAGCCAGTGAACGACACCATGTCCACGTCCGGATGCCTGGCCAGCGCTTCTCCGACTTTCGCACCCGGCCCGCTGACCAGGTTGAACACCCCCGCAGGCAAGCCGATTTCCTCGATCATCTGCGCCAGGAAGAACGCATGCAGCGGTGTTTCCTGGCTCGGCTTGACCACCACGGTGCACCCGGCTGCCAGCGCCGGTGCCAGTTTGCCGATCAACTGATGCAGCGGGTAGTTCCAAGGGTTGATGAACGCGCAAACGCCCACCGCCTCGCGCACCACCCATGAGTTGCCGACCTCGCGGACTTCATCCATCAGGCCGGCCAGTTCGATGTATTGCTCAAGCCCCTCGATGGGCCCGTCCACCTGGACCGCACGGCACCACTGCACCGGCATGCCCAGTTCCGCGGTGATCACTGCGGCCATTTCGTCGGCACGCTCGCGCAGTTGCCCGGCCAGCGCGCGGATGTAGCCGGCGCGCACGCTTGAAGGTGTGCAAGACCATGAACCGAAGGCACGCCGAGCTGCGGCTATCGCGTTGTCGACATCCCGTTCATCGCCCAGCGGCACTGAACCCGCGGCGGTCTCGGTCGCCGGGTTGATCACCTGGGCGACGCCCTGCCCTGACGGCGCCTGCCAGCGGCCATCGATAAACAGCGCTGTGTAATCATGCATAGTGTCGGGTCTCCATCAGTTCACTGGCGCAGCGGGCGATGCGCTGGCAGGCGTCACTCAGGTGTTCTGCCCCCACCACCAGGCCCAGGCGTATATGCCCGGCGGCACTGGGGCCGAAGGCTTCACCGGCCAGGACCGAGACGCCATGGCGGTCGAGCAGACGGTCGGCGAATGCCTGGGCGCTGAGCCCGGTTTCACGTATGTCGACCATCACGAACATCCCGCCATCGGGCATCAGGGGGCGCACGCCGGGGCAGTCGGCAAGGCTGGCGCAGACTAAATCGCGTCGCTGGCGATAGGCATCGCGCATGGCCTGCAACTCCGGCAGGTTGCTTTGCAGCGCCACCACGGCAGCGTCCTGAATGAATTCGGGGGAGCCATACAACATGCACAGCGCAAGGTTTTCCAGGTGCTGCGCCAACGCCGGCGGCGCCACCGTCCAGCCGACTCGCCAGCCGGTCATGGCGTGGGATTTCGACAGGCTGTTGAGCGTCGCGGTGCGCTCGGCCATGCCCGGCAAACTGGCCGGGCTGACGTGCTCGCCCTCGAACAGCAATTCGCTGTAGACCTCATCGGAAATCAACCACAGGTCATGGTCGATGCACAGCCCGGCCAGTGCCTGCCAGGTGGTGCGCGGCAGGCTGGCGCCAGATGGATTGTGCGGACTGTTCAGCGCCAGCGCGCGAGTCCGCGGGCTGATGCGCGCCGCAACGTCTTCGGGTAATACCCGGAAGCCATTCTCGGGCCGCACCGGCACCGGGATCACCACCGCACCGCAGGCCCCGAACACCGCTTCGTAGGTCACGTACATCGGCTCGGCGACTATCACTTCATCGCCTGGATTGAGCACGCACTGGGCCACGCAAAACAGCGCGCACTGGGCACCGGCAAGCACCGTGACCTGGTCGGCCGACACCGCCTGGCCGCTGCGTTGCTGGTGCCGCCTGGCAATGGCTTCGCGCAGGGTGCGTTTGCCGCGCACGTCGGCGTAGTGAGTGTTGCCATTAAGCAGGCTGTCGATGGCCGCCTGGACAATCGGCACCGGGGTGTCGAAATCCGGATCGCCCACGGACAACAGCAGAATGTCTTCGCCCTGTTCCTGCAGCGCCAGCGCGCGGTAATGGATGTCCCAGGCAGCGGCGCCGTCACCGGCGATTCGTTGGGTCAGATCGGAAAAACGCATGGCCTGCTCCTTTTAAAAAAGCCCAAAAAAATGAAAATCAATGCGCGCAGGCATGCTTGAGCTCGATCAGGGTGACGCCGTTACGCTTGAAGCCATGGCGCAGATCGGTCTGCAACTCGGCCAGGCTTTGCGGCTGGGTGACGGTGCAGCCGAACGCGCGCCCGAGGGCGGCGAAATCCGGATTGCGCGGCAACACGCCGATGGGTTCGATGTCCAGGCCCAGCATGTCGTCGCGGATCTGCCCCAGGGCATCGTTGTTCCACAGCAACACGACCAGCGGGCTGTCCAGTTCCTCGACCGCCGTCGCCAGTTCCTGCGCGGTGTAGAGGAAACCACCGTCGCCGACCAGCACCAGCCCCGGCCGATTGGGCGCGCCAAACTTGGCGCCGATGCCGGCCGGCAGGCCGTAACCCAAGGTGCCGTAGCCGGTTGGGTGCAACCAGCTGCGCGGGGCGCGGCTGTTGAAGGCGTAGTTGCCGGTGTAGGCCAACTGGGTCATGTCGGTGCTGATGAAGGCGTTGTCCGGCAGCTCGGCGGCAATGCGCTCAAGAATGCCCTGGTGAATCGACTGCAACGGGCCGTGGCTGTTCTTCACCGCATCACGCAGTTTCGCGACGCTGGCGATTGCTGCGTTGGCATCACGGACGGTGGCGGGCAGACGCTCCAGCAGGCCGGCGAGCGTCTGTTGCGCGTCGCCTTGCAGGGCCACCGCACAGGGATAGAAGTCGTTGAATTTTCGCGGATCGATGTCCACCCGCAGCAGTTCGGCGGTCAACGGCAAGCGCTCGCGCCAGAAATCGGTGTCGGCCATTTCGGTACCGACCGCCAACACCACGTCGGCTTCGGCGATCAGGTTCCAGCCGGGCTCGACGCACAGGCTCGAACCGGCGTTGAGCGGATCATCCGGTGGCAACAGCCCTTTGCCGGCGACGCTGGTGAACAGCGGCGCGGCCAGTCGGGTGCTGATGGTTTGCAGCTCCTGCGTCGCGTGCAGGGCGCCGCCACCGGCAATGATCATCGGTCGCTTGGCGTTTTGCAGCTTGGTCGCGGCGTGTTCCATGGCCGTGTTCGAGGCCGGTCCGCGTCCCGGACGCCGTACCACGTCGTTGCTCCAGTCGCGATTCACTGGCGCCGCCAGCACGTCCAGCGGTACCGAAATGTGTACCGGGCGCGGGCGTTCGCTGTCGAACACGGCATAGGCGCGGGCGATCAATTCGGGCAGGTCCTCGGCACTCAACGCCACCGCCGAGAACGCGGTAATCGGCGCAGTCATGGCGCGCTGATCCTGGGTTTCGTGCAGACAGCCCCAGCCCTTGCCGAGGCTGGCCGTGTGGTTGACGCTGGAGATCACCAACATCGGAATCGAGTCGGCGTACGCCTGGCCGATGCCGGTCGCCGCGTTGGTCACGCCCGGCCCGGTGATGATGAAGCACACGCCCGGTTTGCCGCTGACCCGGGCATAACCGTCAGCCATGAAGCTGGCACCCTGTTCGTGCCGGGTCAGCACATGGCGAATGCCGCTGCCCGGCAGGCCCCGATACAGCTCCAGCGTATGCACGCCGGGAATGCCGAACACGGTGTCGACGCCGTAGTTGGCCAGCAGTCGCACCAGGGCCTGGCCACCGGTCAATGTCTTGGTTTGCATGTTCATATCCTCACTCGTGGCCGAGGCGAATCAACGCATCGACCGCAGTCGTGCCGTGGGCGCCGACCAACAATGGGTTCACATCGAGTTCCAGCAGGGCGTCGGCGTTTTCGCAGGCGTAGTCCGCCACGGCGCGGATCGCCGCCACCAGCGCGTCCAGGTCGGCCGCTTCACGGCCGCGAAAACCTTGCAGCAAACCGGCGCTGCGCAGGCTCAGCACCGCGCGGCGAATGGCGCCATCGGTGGTCGGCAGCAGCAGGCTGCGACTGTCCTTGAGCAGCTCCACCAAAATGCCCCCGGCGCCGATAACCAACGCGAGGCCAAAGTCATTTTCGCGCTTGATGCCGACGATCAGTTCAGCCAGGGGCGGCGTGGCCATGGGTTCCAGCAGCACCTGATCGAAGGGCACGTGCGGAGCGTAATCGGCGATGCTCGCGTGCATTTTTTGCAACGCGGCGCTCAGGGCGGCGGCGTCCTTCAGATTGAGCGCGACCGCACCGGCCTCGGTTTTGTGGGGCAGTTGTGCACTGACGGCTTTGAGCACCAGCGGGTAACCCAACCCATTGGCATCGACCAGTGCATTCGCCGGCGTGCTCAGCACACCGTTGGGCGTCGGCAGGCCAAATGCGCGCAACGCCTGTTTCGAATCCCACTCGTTGAGCAGGCGACCTTCACCCGTCAAAGCTCGAGGGCACAGCGGTACCAGTGCCGACTCGCCGAGCGCCAGCAGTGCCTGGCGATTACGCTGATAACCGGCAATGCGGCCCCAGGCGGCCAGGCCATCTTCGACCCCTTGCAGCGCCGCCACGTCCTGGGCATGCAGGCGCTCGCGGGCGCTGGCCGGCAGCAGCTCGGGGAACGCCGAGGTAACAAAACCGGTCTTGCCGTGACGCACCAGCGCGGCGCAATAAAGCTCAAGCAGCAGGTCGCATTCCTTGCGTTCACCGGTCGATTCCGCCGGATAATCGAGCACCAGCATGGCCGCGTCGGCCTCGGTCCGCAGGGCGCTGTCGAGCATACGGTTCAAGGCTTCGCCGTCACCCCAGATCGCAGTGGTGAAATCCAGTGGGTTGACCAGGTTGGCGTAGCTGGGCAGCACCTGCGCGAGTTCTTCACGCTGGGTGTCGTCGAGCTTGGGCAACGTCAGGTCATTGCGTTCGGCGTAGTCGGCAATCAGGCCAGCGTCACCACCGGAACAGGCCAGGGCGATCAGGCTGTCGCCCGCGGGGAGTTTTCCGCAAGCGGCGGCCTTGAGGGTTTCGACGAAGCTCACCGGCCCGCTGACCCGGATGACGCCCAAGCGTGCAAACAGGCTGTCGTAGAGCGCATCGGAACCCGACAGCGAACTGGTGTGACTGAGGGCCAGTTCGGCACCGATCTGCGACACGCCGGTTTTCAGCGCGATGATCGGAATGCCCTTTTCGAGCGCCTTGTGCGCGGCGCGGGCGAAACCCGGCACGTTCTTCAGCCCTTCAAGGTGCAGGCCGATGGCCGTGACCCGCGGCTCATCGAGTAATACGTCCATCAATTCGGCGACGCCCAGTTGCGCCTGGTTACCCACCGATGCCATGTAGGCCACCGGCAGTGAACGGTCGCTCATGGACAGGTTGTAGGCGAAGTTGCCGCTCTGGGTCAGCACGGCGACGCCCTTCTCCACTGGCTTGCCGCCATGAGCCACCGGCCACAGGGCCGAGCTGTGCAAGTAGTCGAGCAGGCCGTAGCAATTGGGACCGAGCAAGGCCATCTGGCCGGCTGCCTGCAGCAGCTGTTGCTGCAAGGCCTGGCCTTGCGCCCCGGTCTCGGCGAACCCGGAGGCGTAGCATATCGCGCCACCCGCGTCCTTCGCGGCCAACTGCGCCACGGCGGTGAGGGTCAGCTCACGATTGGTCGCGATGAACACCGCGTCCGGGCCACAGGGCAGCTCGGCAATGCTGCGCACACAGGGCACACCTTCGAGGCTTTCATGTTGCGGGTTCACCAGCCACATCTGCCCCTGGTAGCCGCCTTCGGCACAGCGCTGGAGCGCACGGGCCATGCTGCGACCGCCGACGAATGCCAAATGGCGTGGGGCAAGCAGGCGCTTGAGGTTGTCACGAATAGTCTGCGACATGGCAATTCTCCAGGACGATCAGCGCAACAGCGGCCGCAGCAGTTCACGGGAAATGATGTGCCGCTGGATTTCCGAGGTGCCTTCCCAGATGCGCTCGATCCGCGCGTTACGCCAGATGCGCTCCACCGGTCCTTCATCCATCAGGCCCATGCCGCCGAATATCTGCACCGCCTCATCGGCGGTGCGTCCGAGCACTTCGCTGGCGAACAGTTTTGCCATGCCGGCTTCGCCATCGGTCATGGTGCCCTGGTCCATTTTCCACGCGGTATGCAAGGTCAGCAGTTCCGCCGCGCGGATCTGCGTGGCCATATCGGCAAGCTTGAACGAGATGCCCTGATACGTGCCGATCGGCTGGCCGAACTGCTTGCGATCCGCCGCCCATTGCAGCGATACGTCGAGTGCGCGCTGGGCCTGGCCGACGCAGTTGGCGGCGACCATCACCCGGCCGGCCGTAAGCCAGGCGTTGGCCACTTCCCAACCCTTGCCGACTTCGCCGAGCACTTTGTTCGCCGGCACCCGGCAGTCGTCAAAGAACATTTCGAAGGTGTGGTAACCACGGTTGCTCACGCACTTGGGGCCACGGCGAATGGTCATGCCCGGGGTGTCGCGATCCACCAGGAACGAGGTCACGGCGTTGCGCTTGCGGCCGTTGTGTTCATAGGTGTCGGTAACCGCAAAGACTATGGCGAAATCGGCGTGCCCGGCGTGGCTGATGAAGTGCTTGCTGCCGTTCAGGATGAAGTCTTCACCGTCGCGCACGGCGCGGGTCTTGATCGCATTGGCGTCGGACCCGGCACCGGGTTCGGTCAGGGCGAAGCAGTCGATTTTCTCGCCCTGGATGCAAGGCAGCAGGTAGTCGCCGATCTGGCTGCCCGTACAGGCCATGAGGATCTTCGAAGGCCGTGCGACGAACACGTGCAGCGCCCACGAAACCTTCGACAGCTCACGCTCTATCAGCGCCTGGGACAGGTAGTCGAGCCCGCCACCACCGACCTCCTCCGGCATATTGAAAGCATAGAAACCGGCGGCGATGGCTTTGCCGCGAATCTCTGCCGCCAACTCAGGGGAGACTTCGTCTGCACGGTCGACAGCTTCCTCGTGGGGCAGCAGTTCCTTGGCGACAAAGCTGCGTACCGCTTCCACCAACATTTCTTGTTCTTGGGTCAGTTGGAAATTCATGGTGCTACCTGTTGTTCGTTCACGGGGTATGAGGGTGGTGCAGGCTTATTTGCCGACGAAACGTGCCGGGCGTTTTTCCACGGAAGCCCGCAAGGCTTCTGCGCCGTCTTCACTGCGACCACACAGCAGGCCGGCCGCCAGTTCGGCTTGCAGTTGCTGCGGCAGGTCGCGCTGGGCGCCTTCGCGCATCAGTTTCTTGGTCTGGGCGAAAGCGAAGGTCGGGCCGTTGGCCAGGCGCGTTGCCAGTTCGCCGGCGACGTCGAGCAGTTGTTCATCGGCGCACACTTCGCCTACCAGCCCGGTGGCCAGGGCCCGGTCTGCGCCCCACAGTTCATCGAGGAACAGCAGGCGCTTGGCTTGTTCGGTGCCGATCAACCTGGGCAAGTGCCAGCTGGCACCGGCGTCCGGGGAGTACGCCATGCTGGTGTAGCCAGCCTTGAACCGCGCCGACTGCGCGGCCAGGCGCAGGTCACAGCACAAGGTCAGGTCCATGCCGGCGCCGACAGCAGTGCCGTTGATGGCGGCGATGGTGGGTTTTTCCAGGCTGTACAGACGGCTCATCAGGGCGTGGGCGGTTTGGGTCCAGCCATAGGTTTCCAGATCGCCACGGGCTTCGGCTTCGGCCCACTCCGCGAGGTCCGCCCCGGCGCAGAAGCTGCGGCCGCTGCCGGTGAGCACGACAACGCGAACGGCCGGGTCGGCGTTGAATTCGTCCAGCAGGGCGTGCAGGTTTTTCAGGGTCGGGATGTCAAGGGCGTTGCGCTGAGCCGTGCGGTTGAGGGTGATCCAGGCAACGCCTGCTTCGACCTGGCTGAGCAGTGAAGGTTGAGTAGTCATTGCGGGGCCTCGGATTATTCTTGATTGGAATGAGGTGATGCGACTGAGGCCATACTAAACGAGTGTTCAGTAAGGCGGCAATTGGTGGCTAGATCGAGCTAAATTCTTATTATCTAATTGATATATATAGATTTATTGATTATTTAACGGGCTAGAAGGCTGCGCTTGTTACAACTTTGAACAACTGGGCACATGCCCCTACCCATTACAGCGAGAATGACCGTGTTCGCAGCCTTGAAACAAAAAAACGCGACGGTCACCCGTCGCGTTCTTTGTCCGCCTCAAGCCATCAAACAGACGGCAAGCTCGGCGCCAACACCCCCTGACGCTTGCGATAAATCAGGAAGTAAGCGCTGTAACACAGCGCGATAAAGCCACCGCCCCAATACAGTGAAGGCCGTTGCGTCTCGTCCAGTGCCAGGAATACAAACAACGAACAGCACAACACAATGCACGTCAGCGGAATCAGCGGAAACCAGGGCGCACGGTATTTAAGATCGCTCAGTTTGCCGCCCTCACGCAGGTAGGCCTTGCGGAACTTGTACTGCGCCAGGGCAATGACAATCCAGGTCACCGTGCCCGACATGCCGCTCACCGCCATCAACACCATGAACAAAGTATCGGCGGCGACAAAACTGGTCATCAGCGACACCAGCGCAAAGCACAGGGTGATGCTCAACGCCCGCAACGGCACGCCGCGCTTGCTCAATGGCGAGAGGCTTTTCGGGGCCATGCCGGTCTTGGACATTGCCCACAAGATGCGCGTCGAGGCATACAGCCCGGAGTTGCCCACCGACAAAATCGCCGTCAGGATCACGAAGTTCATCAGGTCGGCAGCGTAGGGAATAGCGACCATATCGAACACCTGCACGAACGGACTCTCCATCAGTCCGGCCTGCTGCCAGGGCACGATGGCCGAGAGCACCACGATCGCCAGCACGTAGAAGATCAATACGCGAAACACCACGTTGCGAACCGCACGGGGAATGCTTTTCTCCGGTTGATCGGTTTCGCCAGCCGCCACGCCCATGATTTCGCAACCCTGGAACGCGTACACCACGGTCATCATCACTGCGAACACAGCTGACAGGCCGTTGGGGAACAGTGAGTCGCCAATCAGGTTGGTCATCATCGGCGCCGGCTCGCCACTGGTCAGCGGGATGGCGCCGAAGATCACCAGCACGCCGACCACGATGAACCCCAGAATCGCAGCAACCTTGATCCCGGAAAACCAGTATTCCGCTTCGCCGAACGCACGGGTCGCCAGGGCGTTAAGGCCGAACAGTACCGCGACGAACAAGGCTGACCAGTACCAGATCGGCACGGTCGGGAACCAGCGTTCCATCAACATGCCCGCTGCGGTGAATTCCAGCCCCACGGTGGTGGCCCAGCTCATCCAGTAGACCCAGCCGATCATGAAGCCGGTGCCGGGCCCGATGAATTTGGTGGCGTGAGTCTGGAACGAGCCGGACACCGGCATTTGCACAGACAGTTCACCGAGGCAGACCATCACCAGGTACATCAGGAAGCCGGCGACCAGGTAGCACAGGATCGCCCCGACCGGGCCGCCCTGGTTGATAGTCACGCCGGAGCCCATGAACAGCCCGGTGCCGATCACACCTCCCAGGGACAACATGAAAATGTGCCGGCTTTTCAGGGCGCGGGTCAGGTGGATACCTTGGCGGTCGATTGATTCGCTCATGTCGGCACCTCAGCAGTCGGCGCGGTGCGCGGCGGCTGACAGGACGTCATGGCGCGGGAAAGGATGAGCTTTACGGCAGTTCATTATTATTATCTCCAATAAGCTTCGAAGACCGCGCTGTGGCGGTTGCGTCGATTATTGGAAAGGCATGTAAGTTCGAGTTGAACCTGAGGATCAAAGATGTAAAAAGTCGTAACAAACTTGTACGTCAGGCCTGCAACAGGTCTGCCAGGGTCTGTCGCGAGCACCGCAGCTGCTCGTGCACCTGTGGCGCCAACCCGCGTAACGCCGCCTCATCGTTGATCATTGCCGCTTGCTCCAATGCGCGCAGGACGTTGGCCAACGCGCGAAATCCCAGGGAGTCGCTGCTGCCAGCCAGGCGGTGGGCCAGGTGCGCGACCTCGGTGCAGTCGTCTGCCGTGATCGCTTCGGCGAGTGCATGGCTATGCTGTTGAATCGAGTCGCGCAACACCTTCAACAATCCCAGGAGTTTCTGTTCACCGAGCAAAGTACGGTGTGTCTCCAGCAGCGGCCAATCCATGGCCGCGTCATCGAGTGGCGAAGTGGCTACGGGGGCCTGGTCAGCCAGCGCCTGGCGCAGAGTGTCGAGTTTCAGGGGCTTGGCGAGGATGCCGTCCATGCCGGCATCCAGGTAACCGCGAACCAGGGCCGGCTGCACACTGGCGGTCAGGGCAAACAGGCGGCTGTGGCGATTCGGTCCCGGAGTGTCGCGCAGCCGTTTACACAGCTCGACGCCGCTGATGCCGGGCAGGTGCACGTCGAGCAAGATCAGATCAAACGACTGCGCGGCACATTGAACCAATGCCTGCTCGGCGTCCTCGGCTAGCCAGACCTGATGCCCGTCGCGCAGCAAAAGGCCCTCGACCACCTCGCGGTTGAGCGCCACGTCCTCGACCACCAGAATGCGCAAAGCCTGCCCTGCAACACTGTCTGCCGCAACGGGTGCCACGCCGTTGGCCGGTTGCAGCGCCAGTTCGAACCAGAAACAACTGCCGCGCCCGACCTCGCTGTCCACGCCGATACGCCCGCCCAATTGCTCCACCAGATGCCTGCTGATCGCCAGCCCCAAGCCGGTGCCGCCGAAGCGCTGCGCCACCTCTTCACTGGCCTGGGTGAAGCGCTCAAAAATCTTCTGCTGCATCGCCGGCGCGATGCCGATGCCGTCGTCGGTAACGCTGACGCGCAGCCGTTGTCCAGGGGCGCCAGGCAACAGCGCTACCTCCACCTTGACCTGCCCGCCCTCGGTAAATTTGATGGCGTTGGCCAGCAGGTTGCTCAGCACCTGGCGCAGGAATTGTTCGGCGCCGTGATGCCGCTGCGCTACCCGTGGGTCGATGTAGCATTGCAGGATCGTGTCGTTGCCCAGCGCGCGGGGTTCGAGCAGTGTCATTACCTCATCAAGCAATTGCCGCAGCGAGAATTCCACTGCCTCCGGATGGCTGGCGCCCTCCTCCAGCCGGGCGAAATACAGCACTTCATTGAGGATCGACAGCAACCCTTCGCCGGCTTTGTACAGCGCATCCAGCCGCTTGCCGCCGAGTGCGTCCAGCGGCGCATCGCGCAGCAGTTCGGCCATGCCGAGGATGCCGTTGAGCGGGGTGCGCAACTCATGGCTCATGGTGGCAAGGAAACGCGACTTGGCGAGGTTGGCCGCTTCCGCTTCATCCTTGGCGCGCATCAGGCTGGCGGTGCGCCGCTCGACCATTCGCAGCAGTTCGTCACGGTTATCCTGCAACGCCAGCCGATCGCTTTCGCGGCGGTCGATGTCACTGAGAATGGCCCGGCGCATGTCGTCCAGAGCATGGGCCACGGTGTCGATTTCGTCTTCGTCTTCGTCCGCACGGCGACGCTTGTCCAGGCGTAACGGCTCGTGGGAATCGCCCGCAGCGATGCGCCGGGCAAACTCGGCCATGACTTGCAGGTGGCGAGTAACCAGGCGATAAAACAACCCCGACAGCACCACCGCCAGGCCGCACAGAAACACACTCATCCACAGCAGGCTGGTCAGCCCGGTGGTGTACAGGCGCTCATGCACCGCCCCCAGGTCGGTGGTGACCTCCAGTTGCCCCAAATGACGCACCGCCCCCGATGGCGGCTGGTAGTCGAGGGCAAAACGTTCTATTCGCAGCGGCCCGACCGGCTCGGCAGTGCCTTGCAGCAGATCGAAATCAGGGCTGATCAGGCGCACGCGCGCCACGTCGGAAAAGTCCACCAGGCCGCGCAACTGCACGTTGAGCTGATCCTGGTTCAGGTCCCACAGACTGCGCTCCAGGCTGGCCAGATAGCCGGCGCGAATCAGCTCCATGCGCGAGTCGATTTCGCGCATCTCGCGTCGATACTCAAAGTACAGCTGCACGCTGCTCGCCAGCACCGTAAAACACAGGCTGAAGAACAGGATAAACAGCAGCAGGCGCCGCAACAGGCCGCCGGGCCGGGCCCGGATCATGGTCGATCCGCCGGTTGCTGGAGCGTGTCGCGATAGATGACCTCACTCTCGTGAAGCAAGCGGTCGATCTCGCCCGAATCGACCATGTGCTGCAACTGCGCATTGATATCGACCATGCGACTGGCCAGGGGCGAACGCCGCGACACGGCCACTCGCAGGTAATCCACACCAAAGGAATCGGCCAGGGCCACGATGTCCTGGGTGCCCGGCAGGGTATCGACGCGCATTTGCCCGGTGCGCCGCTCGGAGACGACGAAGTCGATGCGGCCGCGGATCAACTTGCCAAAGTTCTGCTGGCTATCAGACACCCGTTCGATGTTCTGGTGCTGGTCGACAAAGCGGTCGAACGTCTCGCCATAACTTTCTCCGAACAGGAAACCACCACGGTAGTGCGCCAGGTCCTCCAGCCGATCTATTGTTACCGGGTGCCGGCGATTGATGAACACCGCGACTTCCTCGCGCAGTACCGGCACCGTCGAAAAAGCCAGGGCCTGCTCACGCTCTGCAGTGCGATAGGCCAGCACCACATCCACCCGACCTTCAACGGCATCCAGCACGCAGCGATTCCAGTTATCCAGCTCGACGAGCTCGACCTCGTAGCCCAATTGCCCGAACAGTTTTTTAACCACGCCGGGAGCGAGCCCGCGTATCTGTTTGCCGTCGCTCCAGGAGATCGGCGGGTAGACCGGGTAATCGCAATAGCGAATTTTTTGCGCAGCCGTCACCCCGGTGGATGCCAGCATCAACAACAACCAGATCCGGCGCCACATGCCGCTCAGGCCGCGACACTGGCGGTAAACAGATAGCCGGCACCGTGGATGGTGATGATCAGTTCAGGCTCGGCCGGGTCGTCATGCAACTTGCGCCGCAAGCGTCCCACCAGCACATCGATGGAGCGATCGTTGGGCACCCATTCGCGGTTGCGGATCTGGTCCATCAATTGATCCCGGCTCAAGGTGTGCCCGCTGTTGCGCAGGAACACGCTGAGCAACTGGTACTCGCCATGGGTCAGCAGGGTTTCACTGCCGCTGTGGTCGATCAACCGCCGGCGATCAGTGTCCAGCGCCCAGGCGGCGAATTGCTTGACCGGGCGGGCAACCGCAGCAACAGGATGCGGCGTGTGGGCGTGGCGCACCCGGCGAATCAGGTTCTTCGCCCTGGACACCAGTTCCCGCGGATTAAGCGGCTTGATCACATAGTCATCGGCGCCGCACTCAAGGCCGACGATGCGATCGATTTCATCGTTGCGCCCGGTGATCAGGATGATCCCGACCTCCGAACGCACCCGCAGCTCCCGGGTCAGGGTCAGGCCATCCTTGCCCGGCAGGCGGATATCGAGCATCACCAGGTCGACGCTCTGGCTCGCCAGGAAGGTCTCGGCCAACTCAGCAGTGGCGGCGCAATGCACTTCATAACCTTCCTGGGACAGGTAGGCCTGCAGCAGTTCGCGAATCAACGGATCGTCGTCGACGATCAATACCCGAGGAGTCATCGCTAGGTGTCCCGCGTATGCCCGAAGGCGTGTTTCTTATTAGAGTTGTGGTTACCACTGGAGGCAGAGAGTAGCCACTACTGAACGATCGATCAACAGCCCGTCGTCTGCAAAGTGAATCGCTGCCGACCACCGGCCTGCAAACCGTCGACCCAGGCTTCGCAGATCTGCATGCCCTGCTCCGGCGTGAAGGTGCCGGGGTTGAGACCCGATTCCAGCCACAAGCCGTCGAGCAAGGCGCTGAGGCTGATGGCAGCCAGGTCGCAATCGAATTGTTGCCAGCCCTCCTCCTCCGCCAGTTCGTTGAGCACCTTGCGCAGGATGGCCCGGTACTCGCCATAGGACTGTTCGTGGGCGAGGTTGATCGCCTCTGCCGTCTTGACCGCGCCCCAGAACGCCAGCCAGGCATCAAGCAGTTGCGGGTCGAGCAGTTCGGCGGAAAACGAGCCGCGAAAAAACGCCGACAAACGTTCACGGGCATTGGGCGCGGCCTGTTCCATGGCCGCGCGAAGCAGTGCCATGACGCGGCCGGTCACCGCCAGATAGGCTTCGGCGACCAGCTCGTCCTTGCCGGAATAGTGATGACTGATCAGCCCGACCGATACACCGGCCTCGGCGGAAATCTTGCGGATCGACGCGCCCTGGAAGCCATGGCGCTGCAGGCACACGAGCGTGGCCTCGATGAGATTGGTTTTGCGCAGTTCCGGCGCCATTCTGGAGAATCGGACTTCCTGAGTCATTGCACGACCTTCCTGGAGGCGAGGGTTGAGCCCTGTACGAGCCATTCAAGAGCTGAACGACTGTACAGCAACTGCCCTCGCCGACTCCAGACGTCGCGCTGCTTTACATACCCGGCAGCACGTCAGGCGGAACAATCGCGCCGCCCTTCATGACCACCGGGGTTTTCTCCAGGATCGCAATGTCAGCCAGCGGATCACCCTCGACCGCGATCATGTCGGCAAAGCGACCGACACTGACAGCGCCTACGTCCTGCTGCCAATTGAGCAGGTCTGCGGCGACCACGGTGGCGGACTGAATCGCCTGCATTGGGGTCATTCCGTACTTGACCATGTAGGCGAACTGCCGGGCGTTTTTGCCGTGCGGGTAAATCCCGGCATCGGTGCCATAGGCGATTTTTACACCGGCCTTGACCGCCTTGCGGAAACCTTCACGCTGTACTTCGGTGGTTTCGGTATTTTTGCGCAGGTAACTTTCCGGCCACTTTTCCTCGCGCCCGATCTTGTCGATGAAGTCTCCGTTGTAGATATCCATGACCAGATAAGTGCCGTTGTCCTTGGCCAGCTTGATGCCTTCATCGTCCAGCAGCGAGGCATGCTCCACGGATTTTGCGCCGGCGCGGATAGCCGCCTTGATGCCGTCGGCGCCATGGGCGTGCACGGTCGCATAGCTCTTGTGCACCTTGGCCTCCTGCACTACCGCGCGCATTTCGTCCTCGGTCATTTCCATCTGGCCAGGCTCGGTGCCTTCGGCCAATACGGCGCCCGTACCGACCATCTTGATGGTGTCGACGCCGTGCTGGAACAGGTACCGGGTCTTGAGTTTTGCGTCATTGGTATCGCGATAGACGCCCACCCGCATATCGTCCGGCACCGTGATGCCCGGTGCCAGGCCCGTCACCTCACCGCCGCCACCCGCTACTGAGAGATAAGCGCCGACTACATTCATCCGCGGCCCCAGCACCTGATTGGCGTTGATCGCATCACGTAGCGAGACGTCGGTAAACGCGCGGTAGGTCCCCACGTCGTGGACCGTGGTGAACCCTGCGCGCAAGGTCTGATAGGCATGTTTGGCGCCCAGCAGCGCGTAGTCCTGGGCAGAATGCAGCAGGGGTTCGGCAACGTTGTTGGTCATGTCCCAGTCGGCGATATGCGTGTGCATGTCGATCAGGCCCGGCAGCACAGTCTTGCCCGACCAGTCGATAACGGTGCTGTCAGCCGGCGGTGCACTCCAGGGCTCAACGGCCACGATGCGCTCGCCATCGACCTTGATGCGCTGGTCCGTCAGCACCTTGCCGCGCTCCACGTCCACCAGGCGACCGGCATGGATGTAGACCGTGTCGGCCATTGCGGACAACGACAGCGACGAGAGGGTTACGGCCAACGCGATACTCGAGAGCTTCATGGGATACCTCTTTTATTGTTATTGGAAGGATGAACGCATATCAAAAAATATTGATCGGGTATTGAGTGATGATCCGTAGTTGTTTAACACTGTCACCGGTAAAGGCATGTTCGGCGTAACGCACCCGAACCGACAAATCTTTCAGCGGGCCCGCTTCAACAACGGTTTTAATATCGACGTCTCGCTCTATCTGCTTATCCGCATGAGCGAAGTAAGCGTACAACCCGTCCGGATCAACTTGCTCATTATCGATATCAAATCCATAGATATACTTGAAGCCCAGCGTGGTATGTAAAACACCCGTAGAACCAAAATCATATTCATAGGCCAGGCCGACTGACTGTTCGCCAGGGCCATTGAAGTCCCCGTATTGCGAAGAGTTGGCCAGATAGATCGAGTCCATGTAAGTCCCATCGGAAGCCATCAGATAATCAAATGGCTGACCTCCATGGATCTTTTGATAAGACAGCGTCAGCGTATGCGGGCCATTGGCATAGGCCGTCGCCAACGACCAGGCGCTGACATTGATATCGCCGGCATTGGCCTGGCCCTGATCCAGTGATCGATAGAGGTTGAAGTCAACGCCGAGAGTCTGTTCCGCAGTCAGGACAAAGCTATAGTTGCCATTGACATAGTACTGGCGCCACAAGTCCTGCGCCCGGGACACGTAGAAGCCGACGCCGCCCTGCTCTACTGGCGTGTAGGTGAAGCCTGCATAATCGACATCGCCGCTGTCCACCCCGGCGTAACCCGCCATGAAGCCACCGTCGTGACCTGTACTGGTATAACCTCTGGTGGAATGGAAATGCCCGATATCGATACTGACTTTGTCGATATCATCACTCAACAGTTGTATGCCACGGGTGGTCATCGGCATCAGGCGTAAATCGGGAGTCGCAAATACCGGATTGTATGGGCGCAGATCGCCATACTTTATGACAGTGCTAGACCACTTCATCTTTACCGAAGCGTTGAGTGTCGCAGACTCGGTTCTTTCGCGATCCCCCTCAGCGGGAAACATTCCCGTGCCAACCGTACCGCGACCGCCATCCAGCTTGTAGGCAGTATAGGCACTTGCATCCAGCCCAAGGCCGACGTCACCTTGAGTAAATCCGGACTGGTAATCCATCTGGAAACCCTGCCCCCAACCACGGGCATCGGGATAATGCGAGAGTGAGTTACGATTAAAATACATATTGCGAGCGGTAATAGTTGCCGAGCCACCCTCGACCAATCCTTCGCCCACATCTTCTGCCTGCACTTTTACATAACTTCCAGATGCCGACAGAACAACCACACCCAATAGTGAACGCAGCTTCATTGTAGGCCTCAGAGTTTGATTATTATTGTTTTCTGCAAATGCCTGTACCGGCCAATGGTAGGCACCCTGTCATTGCCATTAATAGAATTTATATGTTGAGAATTGCTCGCCTTGCGCAATCGAAGTAACGGATTTGTAACATCGGCATTACATCTGCTTCCAGTCGACATCCAGTAAACAAAACTATTGATTTTTTACTGAAGGTAAATTCTTATAGAAAAATAATAATGCCGAAAACCGGCCCTTTCGGCTTCAGGCCGCCTGGAGTAGCCCCACCATGAGCACCTCGTCCCCCGCTTTCGCGCACCTGTTCGAACCCCTGCTGCTACGCGGCAAACGCCTGAAAAACCGCATCATGTCCAGCGGACATGACACTTCGATGCCCACCGACAACCTGGTCAATGATCAACTGATCGCTTACCACCAGGCGCGCGCGGCAGGGGGGGCCGGGCTGATCGTGCTGCAGGTGGCGGGTGTGCACGACAGCGCGCGTTACACCTCGCACGTGTTGATGGCCACCGATGACGCCTGCATTGAGGGCTACCGCAAGCTCGCGCAAACCTGCCATGCGCACGGGACGGTGGTGCTGTCGCAGATCTTCCACCCTGGGCGGGAAATCATGGAGTCCAGCGACGGCCTGCTGGCGGTGGCCTATTCAGCTTCGGCGGTGCCCAACGAGCGGTTTCGGGTGATGCCACGGGCAATGGATCAAGCCATGATCGACGAGATTGTCGCCGGGTACGCGGCAGCGGCGCGGCGCCTGTTTCAAGCCGGGATCGACGGCGTGGAGGTGGTCGCCAGTCACGGTTATCTGCCGGCGCAGTTCATCAACCCGCGAGTCAATCGCCGCACCGATGGCTACAACGGCGAGCTGGAACAGCGCCTGCGCTTGCTGCGGGAAATCATCGCTGCTGTGCGGGCCAGTACCGATGAAAACTTCATCATCGGCCTGCGCATTTCCGCAGACGAGCGCGACCCGGAAGGACTCACCGAGGACGAATCGCTGCTCGCCGTGCAGGCATTGCAAACCAGCCTGGATTACGTGCACATCGTCGCCGGTACTTCTGCATCCCTGGGCGGTGCCGTGCACATCGTGCCGCCCATGGCGATCGAAGCGGCCTATCTGGCCAGGGAAGCCGGAACCTTCAAGGCCGGTCTGTCCATCCCGCTGTTCGTCACCGGGCGCATCAACCAGCCCCAGGAAGCGGAGCTGATCCTGGCCCGGGGTCAGGCCGACGTCTGCGGCATGACCCGCGCGCTGATATGCGACCCGCAAATGCCCAACAAAACCGACAGCGGCCGTGTAGAAGACGTGCGCGCCTGCATCGCCTGCAACCAGGCGTGCATCGGCCACTTCCACAAAGGCTTGCCGATCTCCTGCATCCAGCACCCGGAGACCGGGCGCGAGTTGATCTTCGGCAACCGGCAACCTACCGGCCAACGCAAGCGCATCATGATTGCCGGCGGCGGGCCGGCCGGCATGAAAGCCGCTGCGGTAGCGGCCCAGCGCGGGCACGAGGTCACCCTCTATGAAGCGGCCGCGCAACTCGGCGGCCAGGTGCTGCTGGCGCAGCTGTTACCGCGACGCAGCGAGTTCGGTGGGGCCAGCACCAACCTGCAGCGGGAGATGGAACTGGCGGGTGTACGGGTGGTGCGCAACACTCGGGTCGACCGCGCCCTGGTGGAGCGCGAGCGCCCCGACCTGGTGATCATCGCCACTGGCGCCGAGCCCTATTGGCCAACCTTCGAGCGTGGCGGCGAACTGCAGGTGGTGGACGCCTGGCAAGTGCTGCGTAATGAAGTACAGATAGGTCGTTCGGTGGTCGTGGTGGACTGGCGCTGCGACTGGATCGGCCCCGGCATCGCCGAGCGCCTGGTGCGCGCCGGGCATCAGGTGCACCTGGCAGTCAACGGCACCCATTGCGGGGAAAACCTGCCGCTGTACGTGCGCGACCAACTGGCCGGCGAACTGCACAAACTGGGTATCCCCATCACCCCCTACGCCCGCCTCTACGGCTGCGATGACAGCACCGTCTACCTGCAACACACCGCGAGCAGCGAGCCGATGTTGCTGGAAAATATCGACACCCTGGTGCTCTGCCAGGGTCATCAACCGGTCGACACCCTGGGCGCAGAACTGCAAGGCCTGGTGGAGTTTCGCCGGATCGGTGACTGCCTGGCGCCGCGCACTGCCGAAGAGGCCATCTACGAAGGTTTGAAAGTCGCCTGGGCGCTTTGAGCCTGTTTATACTCCGGGGTTTTCCCCCAAACCCCGGCCTGGAGTACGCATGAGCAACGGCAGTAAAGACAGCGCCGCACCAGAGCCCAGTTTTCTCGGCACCCGAATCCGCGGCCTGCGCAAACGCCGGGGCATGACCCTGGCCGAGCTGGCGAACATGAGCGAGCTGACCGCTGGCTACATCAGCCAACTCGAACGCAACCTCGCCTACCCTTCCATCCCCGCCCTCTTCAACATCGCCCGCAGCCTGGGCGTGACCATCCAGTGGTTCTTCGCCAGCGAAGCCGCCACCGCCCCCGAAGACCACGGAGTGGTGGTGCGCAAGAACACGCGGATGAGCGTGCATTACGAGGATGGAATCGTCGACCAACTGCTGACCCCGCAGCCGAATAGGCAACTGGAGATGCTGCACTCACGGTTTCCGCCTGGCACTTATAGCCAGCAGAGTTACAGCCATGAGGGGGAAGAAGCCGGGTATCTGCTGTCGGGGCGTTTTGAGTTGTGGGTTGGGCAACGGCATTTTCTGCTGAGCGAGGGAGACAGTTTCAGCTTCTCGAGTCAGGAGCCGCATCGGTATGGCAATCCCGGAGAGGTGGATGCGGTGGTGATTTGGGTGATTACGCCGCCAACGTTTTGATGGGATGTTTGAGATGAAGAGGCCTCGAAGTTTGATTAGCTTTGGGGCTTTTTTTTGAATGGAGGCCGGGGAGTTTTTCCTACAGTCAATTCCTGATTTTTTCGAGCTACTGGCGGACGGTAATTTAACGCCTAAGATCTGCGAGAGCCCTACGAGATCTTAATGATGGCGTCAGAAAGGCGAGCCTGCCGAAAGATTACACTGCGTTACATATTTAGGCATGCGCCGATCCAGCGAGCAGGTTATTAATGTAGCTGTCGTTGTAGCAGCTAAAAGCCGCATCTATCAGATAGAGGCGAGATGAGCTAAATGCTTAGTGGGTATGTGGAGTTCATAGAAGCTCCTCAACTTAACGCAGAGACGTTCATCTGTACGGGATGAATCCATAGAGCTTTTGGAAGAGCGTGAGTCGATCATGGATAACGATCAGTTTAGAAACAAGTGGCAGCAGCGATGGGCAGAGAAGAATTTATTTGCCGCTGACAATATGAGCAACAAACCTCCTTATTATGTGCTGGACATGTTCCCGTACCCCTCGGGTAACGGTTTACATGTTGGCCACGCCGTTGGCTATATAGGAACTGACATAATTGCCCGCAAAAAAAGAATGGATGGATTCAACGTATTGCATCCCATGGGCTGGGATGCGTTCGGTCTACCGGCAGAACAATTCGCCATAAAAACAGGCGTTCACCCCGCCGACGTTACCAAGATCAACTGCCAGAACTTCAAGCGACAACTGATGCTGATGGGCTTAAGTTACGACTGGGGCCGGGAAATCGACACCTCTGACACTAAATACTATAAATGGACACAATTTCTTTTCCTGAAATTGTACGAACGCGGATTGGTGTATGAGAAAGAGGAAAATGTCTGGTGGTGCGAGTCACTTCAAACCGTTCTCGCGAATGAAGAAGTCATCGACGGCCGCTCTGAACGCGGTGATTACCCCTGCGCTAAAAAGCCGCTAACGCAGTGGGTTGTAAAGATCACCGACTATGCTGAACGCTTGTTGGCCGACTTGGATCGACTCGATTGGCCCGAATCGGTCAAAAAAATGCAGCGTGAATGGATCGGACGCGCAGAGGGTATCGATATTGATCTCCTGATACGAGAAGACGCGGCCATCCCCTTAACTGTGTTTACCTCTGAAGCCGAGACTCTGTATGGCAGTAACGCCGTCTTGCTGTGTACTGAACACCCTTATGTAAAAGAACTCTGCCATGACAGCGACCTCTGCGCCAGAATTGCCACCTTGCAGGACCCGAAGATTGCAGTGGACGACTTGTATCTACGTCGCCACGTATGTCATCCACTGACGGGTGCATCGCTTCCTCTTTATGTCGTCAACTACCTCGCGTTCGATGGAAGAGAGCAAGCGGTATTCTCTGTTCCCGAAACTGATCCCAAAGCAGCAGCTTTGTGCCAGCGTTTCGGCTTACCTCACTTGTCCGTGCTCGATGAGACCGATACACCGCCCTCCCTCAAAAACTCCGAGAGCTTTAGCGGCCTGTCCAGAAGCGAGGCGCGTGGGCGGATTGAAGCTGAGCTCATAAATAATCATTGGGCTGTGCGCAGGGTTCGTTACCGGATGCGTGATTGGCTGTTCTCTCGGCAAAGGTACTGGGGCGAACCCTTTCCGCTATTTCGGGACGACAGCGGTAACGTAATCGCAGCCAGCGCTAGCGAACTGCCAGTCGAGTTGCCGGTAGTTGAGAACTTCTGTCCAGGTGCTGACGGAGCGAGCCCACTGCAACGGGCTCAAGATTGGGTGAACTGCAATGATTCGACAGGAAATCCGCTCTATCGGGTCACGGACACCATGCCTGGTTGGGCCGGGTCGTGTTGGTACTTCCTGCGGTTCATGGACCCGCATAACGAAGCTGAACCGTTCTCAGCGCAAAGTATGGAGTATTGGCAACAGGTCGATCTTTATGTGGGCGGTGCGGCCCATGCGACCATGCATCTGCTCTACGCCAGATTCTGGCACAAGGTGCTGTTCGATGTGGGGCTAGTGAATTTTGATGAGCCCTTCAAGACGCTCTATAACCAGGGATTGGTGACGGCTGATGCCTTCAAGGATGGAACCGGTCGAATCGTGGCCGTGGATGAAGCAGAGTATCGGGCAGGCAAGTATTGGTTAAAGAATAGCGACCACGAGTTGCAAGTCTTCAATACCAAAATGTCGAAATCCCTTTTGAACGTGGTCGTTCCAGACGACATCATTCGTGAGTACGGCGTCGACACCTTCCGGATTTACATGATGTTTATCGGGCCGCTCGGACAGAACAAGAAGTGGGACATCAAAGGGATCAAGGGCTGTGAGCGTTTCATCAACAGGGTGCTGAGTATTTTTGCCGATGGCCTTCAGTGCGGCGCTCCGCGTAACGAATCGACGGCTTCGGATCAGCATCCGCTGGAGACGCTGTGGGGAAAAACCCTGGCCAAAGTCAATGCATCCTTTGTGACCTTGAATTTCAATACGGCGATTGCCGCGTTTATGGAATTCATGAATCAGGCTGAGAAGCATAAGGACTATTTTTTCGAACGAATTGGCGCTGACTTTGTGAAGGCCCTGTTCCCCTTTGCTCCGCACGTCTGTTCTGAGATCTGGGAGCAGTTGGGCTACGACACTATTGACTCTGCACCATGGCCCCAAGCTCGAGTGCGCCCGGTGAAGGCGACACGAATCTACATTAACGGCAAGTATGTGGATGATCTTTCGGAGGGGACCGGTGAGGAGTTGGTCGACGTCGATATGGCTCGGAGCAAAGTCATCGAGGCCCTTGAAAGGCGTGTAGTAACCAAGGTGATCTATGTGCCGAATCAGGTCGTGAATTTTCTCTGCGCTCATTAGGTTTGAGCCGAGCTGGAGTTGATATTCAGGCTGAGGTGACGTACGCGGTATCGGATTTACCGCGTCGACAAACTGACGGTTATCACCGGCAGTAACACCTCGATCATCCGCTCCCATTAATCATCATTAAATAGCCGATGGCGGCTCATCCGCTGCTCCAAATCGACTGGAGGTTACGCACTTCACCCGCTCAGTCCAAATGAGACAGCCCTCTAGCTGAAGGCGTTGATAAACCAGGTGATCATCGGGATGGCCACAATGTCGATCAGCACGGCGCCGCACAACGGCACGATGATGAAGGCTTTATACGAGAACACTTTGTAGTGGTCACAGATAGCCCCCATGTTGGCCACGGCGTTGGGTGTAGCGCCCAGCCCGTGCCCCATGAAGCCTGCGCAAAGGACGGCAGCGTCGTAGTTACGGCCAAACAGGCGGAACAAAACGAATACGCACAGCAAAATCATGATCACCACTTGTACCACCAGGATCACCAGCAGCGGCAATCCCAGCTTTTCCAGCTCCCAGAACTTAAGGCTCATCATGGCCATGGTCAGAAACATGCCCAAACACACGTCGCCAATGGTGCTGACAGCATGGTCCGGCATGTCGATCGCCTGGCTGCGGTCATTGAGGTTGCGCAAAATAATCGCCACAAACATCGCGCCCACATAGCTGGGCAACACAATGCCCAAGTGCTGCTGCAAGCTGGTGCCCAGCCAGAAACCCAGGACCATGATCACCACGATGCAGGTCAACAAGCGCAACAGGGTCGGTGCATCCAGCGCGGCAGGCGGGTTATGGACCACGTCTTCGAACGCCTTGAGGCTGCCCACCGCTTCCGCTTTAACCGTGAGTTTGTTGCGCTCAATCAACCAGCGCGCCAGCGGGCTACCCAACAAACCGCCCGCCACCATACCAAAGGTCGCGGCCGCCAGCGCCGCAGTAGTCGCGCCGACGGCACCGAGGTTTTCAGCAATCGGGCCGAAAGCCGCCGCCGCACCAAAACCGCCTTCCAGGGACACCGCACCGGCCATGATCCCCAGTAACGGATCAATACCCAACAGTTTGGCAACGCTTACGCCGACTACGTTCTGCACCAGCGCCAAGCCCCAGCACGCCCCCAGGTAGATAAACAGTAACTTGCCGCCTTTACGCAGCAAGCCCAGGCTGCCGCCCAGGCCGACAGTGGTAAAGAAAGCCACCATCAACGGGGTTTGCAAGCTGGTGTCGAGGGTCAGGTTCAGCCACTGTTGGCTGCGTAGCAGCCAAATCAGCAGGGCAAAACCAAAGCCGCCAATCACCGGTGCGGGAACACACAGTTGGCGCAGCCAGTAACTGCGTTTTTTCAGTTGTGCACCCAAGCCCAGGAGAAGCAACGCGAGAGCAAGGGTACTCAGCGCATCCAGTTCGAATGTCAGCATGGCGAATTTCTCTTTTTCTTATGATTTAACAAGTGGTTTCAAGGATTTTCGAAAACTTAATCAATCAGGCTTGCGAGCAGACGCGCGCCAATGCGGGCGGTTCGGTTTTCGATATCAAGGCTGGGGTTGAGTTCGGCGATGTCGGCCATGCGCAATTTACCGCTGGCTTTGGCATAGCGCGCCAGATGCTCGACGATTTGCATGTCCACGCCATGGGCAGACGGCGCACTGACGCCGGGCGCCTGGCTAGCGGGCAGAACATCGAGGCAGATGGTCATGTAGAGGTAATCGACGTCTTGCAAAAAATCATCGATGAATCTTTCGCAGGCGGTAACGTCCCAGCTGTTCATCTCACGGTCGAGGCGAAAACGCACATTCAGCCGCTGCGCCTGCTCGAACAGTGCCTGAGTATTGTTGAGCTGACTAACACCCAGGCAGCCGTAAGTGAAGGGCATTTCAGCGCGCTGGCAATACTCGGCGATCTGGCGAAAAGGAGTGCCTGAACTGCTTTGTTCGGCAAGGCGCAAGTCAAAATGCGCGTCGAAATTAAGTACACCGATACGGGCCTTCGCCGTGCGTTTGCGCAAGTGATCGGCCAGACCGCTAAAACTTGCAAAAGCGATTTCATGGCCACCACCCAGCCCCAGCGGTAAATGTCCCTGGTCGAGCAACTCGCTGACGTGGTGGGCGTAGCTCTGCTGTGCGCCTTCGAGGTTGCTGTCGGTACAACTCACATCGCCGGCGTCATACAGCGGCGCGTGGCCGTGCCACGCCAGGTTGGCTAAAGCCTTGCGCAGTTCTGTCGGGCCTTGGCGTGCACCGGTGCGGCCCTGGTTGCGTTTGACCCCTTCATCACAGGCCAAACCAACCAGTGCGACACCCGCAGGCTGGTTTTGCGCAAAGGGTTTGACCCATTGGTGCCAGCGCAGCGCGCCTTGCCCTTCGGCGTCGTCAATGCGACCCGTCCACAATGGCATGTCAGGAACAACGGTCATGTTTGAAACTCCAGTCAAATTCAGTCGAGCCGGGCGCTCAGACGCAGCGCCACATCACGGGTCCAGCGGATCAGGCGTTCAGTGCGCTGTTGAGCCCGGAAGGCAGGGGCCATGAGGCTGATAGCGCCTTGCAGGCGGTCGCGGCTGTCGATCAAAGGCGCGCTAACCCCCCAGATGCCGTCGTCGATTTCACTTTGACTCACGGCGTAACCGGCAGCCCGGATCTCGGCAAAACTGCGCTGATAGGTCGCAACTTCGCCGCTGTCGACGCCTTGGGCCAGCAGCGCCGACAGGCTTTGCGCCTCATCCATGTGCGCCAGCAACACCCGCGCCGAAGCGCCCACCAGCAATGGTTGCGCCAACCCCTTTTGGTAGCAGCAGCGCAGCGGTTGCGGGCTGTCGATCAGCTCAATGCAAATGGCCTGACCGTTACTGGGCACCATTAACGCAACGCTTTCCTGGGTTTGCTCGGCCAGGCGCTTGAGCTCGGGCTTGGCCAACGTCACCAACACCGCTTCGCGGTCGAACTTTTTGGCCAGTTGCAAACAGGCAGGCCCCGGCAAGTAGCGGCCGTGGCCGTTTTCTTCGGCCAGGCCCCAGCGCAGGAGGGTTTTAAGATGGCGATAGATGCTGCTGAGCGGCTGGGCCAGCTGCTCGGACAGCTCTTTGGCGGAGATCGCCTCACCGGACTGCCCCAAGGTTACGAGGATTTGCAGCAAGCGATCGGTTGGCGTGTTGTAGTTCATTGTTGGCCCCATGCTATTGCCTGCATGGTGGCACGATGTTTCTCATTAACTGAAACAGGTTTCCCACTGAGTGGGAACAATCGGCCATATAACGATCAGCGGTCGCTCATTCGCATTCTTGCAGCCATAAAAACGTGGGAGCGAAGAACATAGCGGGAGGGGACAGGAGAACAAAAACCATCAGAAACAAAAAAGCCCCGTAACTTCTCAGCTACGGGGCTTTTTCTATGTAATGGCGGAGAGATAGGGATTCGAACCCTAGGTACCGGTGAAGGTACAACGGATTTCGAATCCGTCCCATTCGGCCACTCTGGCATCTCTCCAACGGCGCGCATCATAACAACACTTTCGCCGGATGCGAAGCCCCTAAGCGAAATATTTCTGTGGTATCAGATGCTTGCGTCGATTAAAGCGGTACGCCCAGACGGTTGGCGACTTCTTCGTAGGCTTCGATGACGTCACCGAGGCCCTGGCGGAAGCGGTCCTTGTCCATTTTCTTGCCGGTGGCCTTGTCCCACAGGCGGCAGCCGTCCGGGCTGAACTCGTCGCCCAGGACGATGGAGCCGTCGCTGAATACGCCGAATTCCAGTTTGAAGTCGACCAGCAGCAGGCCGGCGTCGTCGAACAGTTTGCTCAGGACTTCGTTGACCTTGAGCGACAGTTCTTTCATGCGAACCAGTTGCTCGGCGGTGCCCCAACCGAAAGCCACCACGTGGGATTCGTTGATGAACGGGTCGCCCTTGGCGTCGTCCTTCAGGAACAGTTCGAAGGTGTAAGGGTTGAGCTTCATGCCCTCTTCGACGCCCAGGCGCTTGACCAGGCTGCCGGCGGCGTAGTTACGCACGACGCACTCGACCGGGATCATGTCGAGTTTTTTCACCAGGCACTCGTTGTCGCCCAGCAGCTTGTCGAACTGGGTCGGCACGCCGGCGGCTTCGAGTTTTTGCATGATGAAGGCGTTGAACTTGTTGTTCACCATGCCTTTGCGGTCGAGCTGTTCGATGCGCTTGCCGTCGAACGCCGAAGTGTCGTTACGAAACAGCAGGATCAAGCGGTCAGCGTCGTCGGTCTTGAAAACCGATTTGGCTTTGCCGCGGTAGAGTTCTTCACGTTTTTCCATGATGGGCTCCGCTTGCTAAGTAGGTGGGCTAGGCGATGTGTCGCCAGTCGAGCCCTGAATCTTGATCGGCCAGTTGCAGCCAGTCCGGGTCGCACCCGAGGGTGTCGACAAAACATTGCCGGGCCAGCTGCGGCAGGTTGTTCTTGCTGCTCAGATGGGCCAGGACCAGGTGTTGCAGGCCTTGCCAGCCCAACTCGGACACCAGGAATGCCGCCTGGTGGTTATTCAAATGTCCCAGTTCGCCGCCCACCCGCTGCTTGAGAAAGTACGGGTAGTGACCGCGAGCCAGCATGTCACGGCAATGGTTGGACTCGATCATCAATGCATCGAGGTCCTTGTAGCCATCCAGCACCCTGTTGCAGTACGACCCCAGGTCGGTCAGCAGGCCGAAGCGCCGCTCACCATCGCTGAACACGTACTGCGTCGGTTCCTGTGCATCATGGGCCACGGCAATGACGCCGATGCTCAGTGCGCCGATCTGCAGTTGCTCGCCGCCGGCCAGCAGGCCAGCAGGTTCAATGGGTTTGCGCATCCCGCGCAGGGTACCGCGACTGAGGTAGACCGGCAGATTGTAGCGCCGAGACAGCAAACCCACGCCATGCACGTGGTCGGCATGTTCGTGGGTCACGAGTATCGCGCTCAGCTGCGCCGGGTTCACACCCAGGCGCAACAGGCGTTTTTCGGTTTCCCGCAGGGAGAAACCACAATCCACCAGCACATACGTATCAGCGCTGGCTATCAGCGTGCCGTTCCCTTGGCTACCGCTGCCGAGAACGGCAAAACGCATGAGATCAGCCCAGGTTGTCCTGAATCACGCTCAACACTTTGCGCGCCACATCAGCTGGCGCCACGGTGTTGATGTTCTTCTCGACGGTGACCTGGACGTTTTCACCCACCTTGCTCAGGCGAACCTGATAACGCTCGGCGCGGGCTTCAACTTCTTCCTTGTTCGGCGCGCTGCCGAACAGGCTGCTGAAGAAACCAGGCTTGTCGTCTTTCTTCTCGGCCTTTTCAGCCAGGTTGATGTAGTACAGGCCCAGGCTGCGGTTGATGTCTTCAACTCGCCATTCGCCCTGTTCCAGCGCACGACCGACACTCGACCAGGCGCGGTCCAGGTCGTTGCCGATGTTCAGGACCGGGTTGCCGCTGCCGTCTTCGCTCAGGCTGACGCGGCTTGGCGTATCGAAATCACGCGAAGCCAGCATGGAGACCGAACCGCCCTTCTCGGAGATACGGCTCATGCTCGCGAGCATGTCGTCGACCAGTGCCGCGTCCAGGCCGGTGTTGACCGAACGGTTGGTGAACTCGACATCGGCAGTGCTGCCCGCAGGACGTTCGGCGCTGACCACGTAGATTTCACTGGTATTGCGCTGCACGCCCGGCTCGATGCGCACCCGCACGCGGGTTTCGCTGTCGCTGCCGACACCGGCAGCGCTCAGGCGCTTGGCCATGGCGGCGGACAGTTCGTCGGAATGCTGCCAGGTGGTGGTGAATTCGCCGGTTTGCGGGCGCTGTTCGTCCAGGCGGAAGCCGTTGTCCTGGAAGAACTGCACGGCCACTGGCCAGGCTTCTGCCGGTGGATTCTGCGCGACGATCCAGCGAGTATCACCACTCTTCTGCAACGAGTAGGCACTGGCGTCAGCCGCCGCGGTCAGCGGTTGCGGACGAGGCACGACGTACTCGCCCTTGACGGAGTCATCGGCCACGTTGCGCGGGATCGGCAGCAACGGGTCCAGGCGCTTGGCGGTGGTGACATCCGGTGGCAGTTGCATCGGTGCAGTCTGTTGCGCTTCTAGGTAATCGCTACCACGGTCACGGAAATAACCTTCCGGGCCCCAGACCCATCCACAGCCACTGGTGCTGGAGATGATCACGGCTAGTGCGGAAAGTCCGGCCAATCGCTTCATGCGTAATACTTCCTCAATTAAACCAGGACGCCGGACTGGCGCATGGCCTGCCGCAGCGGTTCGTGACAGGCAGTGCTGAGCCAGGTGAGCGGCAGACGGATACCGTCCGGCATCAAGCCCATTTCATGCAGCGCCCATTTCACGGGAATAGGGTTGGATTCGATGAACAGGGTTTTATTGAGTGGCATCAGCTTTTCGTGAATGGCGCGGGCCGTGACGGCGTCGCCTTTCAGAGCGGCATTGCACAGGTCGGCCATGGCGCGCGGGGCCACGTTGGCGGTCACCGAAATGTTGCCCTTGCCGCCCATCAGGATCAGTTCGACGGCGGTCGGATCATCACCCGAGATCACCAGGAAGTCTTCGCTCACGCCATCGAGGATGGCCTTGGCACGGGACAGGTCGCCGGTGGCTTCCTTGATGCCGATGATGTTCTTCACAGTCGACAGGCGAATCACTGTGTCGGCCTGCATGTCGCACGCGGTGCGGCCAGGCACGTTGTAGAGGATCTGCGGGATGTCGACAGCTTCGGCGATGGCCTTGAAGTGCTGGTACAGGCCTTCCTGGGTCGGCTTGTTGTAATACGGCGTCACCAGCAGGCAGGCGTCGGCACCCGCGGTCTTCGCGTTGGTGGTCAGCTCGATGGCTTCGCGCGTCGAGTTGGCGCCCGTACCGGCGATCACTGGAATGCGCCCCGCAACCTGCTTCACCACGAAACGAATCACTTCGATGTGCTCGTTCACGTCAAGGGTGGCCGATTCACCTGTAGTGCCGACCGCCACGATGGCGTGGGTGCCGTTTTGCAGGTGAAAGTCCACCAGTTTGCTCAGGCTGTCCCAGTCGAGACGACCCTGTGCATCCATGGGTGTGACCAGTGCCACCATACTGCCCGCAATCATGCAACCGCTCCTGCCGGAAAAAGAGAGCGGTAATGGTACTGGCGCCAAGATGCTTGTACAAGCGAAGTACTGCGCTGCTGCCATTCCCCTTGGCGCCGCTTTTCGCTACCCTTCAGACTTTGATCGGTACTGATAAGCTCGTACGCCGGGTTCCAGCCTCCATTTTCGGCATCATAAGCCCCGATCCAGCGTTGCCACCCTTCGCTCTTGCCTCAATAGAGCACGTTGCAACCTGCCATCGGGTTTTCTGAATTCGCATCCGCAGGCTCGTGCACGGTAAAAAAGCCCGTTGAGGTATCGACCGCTCATCGCTTTAGGAATGCTGCATGTCCACCCCCACAGTTCGCGAACAATTCCTTGTCATCAGTGCCCTCGGCGCCAACCCTATGGAGCTGACTAACGTCCTGTGCCGCGCCAGCCATGAAAATCGCTGCGCCGTGGTCACTTCTCGCCTGACCCGTCATGGCGAGTGCAGTGCGTTGGTCCTCGAGATCTCCGGCAGCTGGGACGCCCTGGCTCGCCTCGAAGGCAGCCTGTCGGGCCTGGCCAAGAAGCACGCCTTCACCGTCAACGTAGTGCGCAGCGCAGCCCTGGAGAATCGTCCTCAGGCCCTGCCGTACGTCGCCTACGTCAGCTCCGCCTATCGCTCGGACATCATCAACGAGCTCTGCCAGTTCTTCATGGACCATAACGTCGAGCTGGAAAACCTCACCTGCGACACCTATCAGGCGCCTCAGACCGGCGGCACCATGCTCAACGCCACATTTACCGTGACCCTGCCTGCCGGCGTGCAGATCAGCTGGTTGCGCGATCAGTTCCTGGATTTCGCCGATGCGCTGAACCTGGACGCACTGATTGAACCGTGGCGCCCACAGAACCCAATGTAAGGAAGCTTTTCATGGCCGTTGCCATCGACCAACCGGTTGCCGACTTCGAAGCACCCGCCACCAGCGGGCAAACCGTCAACCTCGCCAGTCTCAAGGGCAAGCAGGTGGTGATCTACTTCTACCCCAAGGACAGCACGCCAGGCTGCACGACCCAGGGCCAGGGCTTCCGTGATCAGCTCGAGGCGTTCAAGGCGGCCAATACCGAAGTGTTCGGTGTGTCCCGCGACAGCCTCAAGTCCCATGAGAACTTCAAGGCCAAGCAGGCTTTCAACTTCGAGCTGATCAGCGACAAGGAAGAAGCGCTGTGCCAGCTGTTTGATGTGATCAAGCTGAAGAAGCTGTATGGCAAGGAGTACATGGGGGTGGATCGCAGCACTTTCCTGATTGATAAGGACGGTGTGCTGCGCCAGGAGTGGCGTGGTGTGAAGGTGCCGGGGCATGTGGATGCGGTGTTGGCGGCGGCTCAGGCCTTGAATAAAGCGTGACCCTTGAAAAGATCGCAGCCTTCGGCAGCTCCTACAGAGAAATTTGCGAGCTCCTGTAGGAGCTGCCGAAGGCTGCGATCTTTTACAGTTTAAAGCAGCGGCGCCACCACCGGCTCCTTGCGCGGCCACGCATCCAGCACGGCCTTGAACAGCGTCGCCAGGGGAATTGCAAAGAATACCCCCCAGAAGCCCCACAACCCGCCAAACAACAACACCGCGCAGATGATCGCCACCGGATGCAGGTTCACCGCTTCCGAGAACAGCAGCGGCACCAGCACGTTGCCGTCCAGCACCTGGATGATGCCGTAGACTGCCATCAGGTAGATGAACTGATCGCTCCAGCCCCACTGGAACAGCGCAATCAGCAAGACCGGCACCGTCACCACCACGGCGCCGACGTAGGGCACTACCACCGAGACGCCGACCAGCAACGCCAGTAGCGCTGCGTAGTTAAGGCCCAGCACCACGAAGCCGATGTAGGTCGCGCCGCCGCAAATGAAAATCTCGATGACCTTGCCGCGGATGTAATTGGCAATCTGCCGGTTCATTTCATGGGCCACGCGGGTGATCAGCGCCCGCTCCCGAGGGAGATAGCCGCGGACCCATTCGCCGATCATTTCCCGGTCCTTGAGGAAAAAGAACACCAGGATCGGCACCAGGACCAGGTAGATCATGATGTTCACCAGCAGCGGCAGGCTGGACAGCGAGAACGTCAGCGCCCACTGGCCGAAATTACCGATCTCGCCCCGCGCCACTTCAATTGCCCGTAACACCTGCTCGTCCGATACCAGATGCGGGTAGCGTTCCGGCAGCAGCAACAGCAACGACTGCCATTTGGCGAGCATGCCGGGCAGCTCGTTGAACAGGGTGATCAGCTGGTGCCAGAGCAACGGCACCACGACGACGATAAACACCAGTAACACACCCATGAACAGCGCGAACACCAGGCCCACCGCGACGCCACCGGGTACGCGCAGGCGTTCTAGCGTCACCACCAGGCCCTGCATCAAATAAGCCAGCACCATGCCTGCAAGCACAGGCGCGAGCATCCCGCCCAGGGTCAGGACTGCGGTAAATGCCAGGAACAGCAGCACCGCCAGCACCACGGCTTCTTCGTCGGAGAAATAGCGCTGAATCCAGTCGCGTAACACTTTGAACATCAAAAATCCTTAAGAAACGAACCCAACGCAGTTCAGGCTTTTTTCAACCAGTAGCGGTACACGCCTGCTTCATCTTCTTCGCGAAGCAGCGTATGACCGGCCAATCGGGCAAAGGTGCGAAAGTCGCGCTGCGACCCCGCATCCGTGGCGATGACCTTGAGTACTGCGCCGCTGGCCAGGCGATTGAGTTCGAGCTTGGCCTTGAGCAGCGGCAACGGGCAACTCAGGCCGCTGGCGTCCAGCTCGGCATCATGGGCTACAGCTTCAGTCATTGCATCACTCCGGGTCTGGCGGTTGAACGGCTTAGAATATCTGGTCCGAAGGCAAGTGTCCGGCTACAGTAAGGTCTTTGTCGACTAAGGCTTTGTGCATGACCTTTCTGCGCCCTACCCTGCTGACGCTCGCTTGCCTGCTCGCCTCACCGGGCTTCGCCGACGACCTGCCGTCACTCGGCGACGCCAGTTCTGCCATCGTCTCGCCGCAACAGGAATACCAGCTGGGCCGCGCCTGGCTCGCCCTGTTGCGCAGCCAGGTCTCGCAACTCAACGACCCGCAGCTCAAGGATTACGTCGAATCCAGCGTTTATCGCCTGGTGGAAACCAGCCAGGTGAATGACCGGCGCCTGGAGTTCATCCTGATCAACAGTCCGCAGCTCAACGCCTTTGCGGCGCCCGGCGGGATTATCGGGGTCAACGGTGGCCTGTTCCTCAATGCCCAGACCGAAGGCGAATACGCCTCGGTCCTCGCGCACGAATTGGCTCACTTGTCGCAGCGCCATTTCGCCCGTGGCGTTGAAGCGCAACAGCGCATGCAGGTGCCCATGATGGCCGCGCTGCTGGCCGGGATCGTGATCGCTGCAGCCGGTGCCGGCGATGCCGGGATCGCCGCAATTGCTGGCAGCCAGGCGGCGGCGATCCAGGAACAGCGCCGCTTTTCCCGCCAGAACGAACAGGAAGCCGACCGCATCGGCATTCTCAATCTGGAAAAAGCCGGTTACGACCCGCGCTCGATGCCCAGCATGTTCGAACGCCTGGGGCGCCAGTACCGCTTCGACGCCAAGCCCCCGGAATTCCTCCTGACTCACCCGGTCACCGAATCGCGCATCGCCGATACCCGTAACCGGGCCGAGCAGGCTAAAGCCGGCGGCATCGAAGATACGCTGCGCTACCAGCTGATTCGTGCCCGCGTGCAACTGGTTTACGAAGAAACCCCGGGCCTGGGTGCCAAGCGTTTTCGTGCTCAGCTGGAAGAGAATCCGAAAAGCGACGTTGCCCGTTATGGCCTGGCAATCGCCCAGATCAAGGGCGGCCAGCTGAACGAAGCGCGGGAGAACCTCAAGCTGCTGCTGGCCAAGTCGCCCAACGAGATCATCTACAACCTGGCGCAAGTGGACCTGGACATCACCAACAATCGCCTGGCGGATGCCCAGGCGCGGGTGGACCGGATGCTTACCCAGTACCCCGGCAACTACCCGCTGAACCAGGTGCGCGTTGACCTGCTGCTCAAACAGAACCGCGCAGCCGACGCCGAGAAGGCGCTGGAAGGCCTGCTCAAGTCCCGCCCTGATGATCCGGACGTGTGGTACCAGGTGGCAGAAACCCGCGGCCTGTCGGGCAACATCATCGGCCTGCACCAGGCGCGTGCCGAGTACTTTGCACTGGTGGGCGACTATCGCCAGGCCATCCAGCAACTGGATTTCGCCAAGCGCAAGGCAGGCAGCAACTTCCCGCTGTCGTCGCGCATCGATGCGCGTCAGCGTGAGCTGATGGAACAGGAACGAATGGTCAAGGACATGATGGGCTAAGCGGCCCGAGCATCAATCTGCGCACATAAAAAAACCGCCTCTCTCGAGGCGGTTTTTCATTCAGCCAACAACCGGTGTTATTCCGCCAGCTTGAAGGTGATGAAGCTGGCACGACCCTGACGCAGGACTCGCATCGACACCGAACGATTCTTCGGCAGCGCCTTGGCGATCTCGGTGAACTCCTTGGTGGAACCGATCGCCTGGTTGTTCAGGTGAGTGATCACATCATTGGGCTGCAAGCCGATCAGCGAAGCAGGACCGTCCTGGACTTCCTTGATGATCACGCCACCCTTGAGGTCGTAGGTTTTCTTCTGCTCGGCAGTCAGCTCGGCTACCGAGACACCCAGGCGATTGCTGCTGCGCTCGACGCCGGATTTAGCCAGGGTCTCCAGCTCTTTGCCTTCTTCCGGGATCGCGCCAACGATCAGTTCCACATTCTGGCGTTTGCCGTCACGGATCACTTCGAGGTTGGCCTTGGAACCTGCCTTCAGCGCGCCCACCAGGTGCGGCAGGTCCGCAGACATGACGATCGGTTGACCGTTCATGGTGAGGATCACGTCGCCGACCCGCAGGTCGCCCTTGGCAGCAGGGCCGTCATCCTGGATCTGCGCAACCAGTGCTCCGGCCGGCTTATCCAGGCCAAACGACTCGGCAAGATCCTTGTTCACTTCCTGAATGACAACGCCCAGCCAGCCGCGGCTGACCTTGCCACCGCTTTTCAGCTGGTTGGACACATCCATGGCCACATCGATCGGGATGGCGAACGAAACGCCCATGAAGCCACCGGAGCGGGTGTAGATCTGCGAGTTGATCCCCACCACTTCACCGTTCAGGTTGAACAGCGGACCACCGGAGTTACCCGGGTTGATCGGCACGTCGGTCTGGATGAATGGCACATAGTTTTCGTTCGGCAGGCTGCGACCAATGGCGCTGACGATGCCTTGGGTCACGGTGTGGTCAAAGCCGAACGGCGAACCGATGGCAACCACCCACTGGCCCGCCTTCAGGTCCTGGGACTTGCCCAGTTTCAGAACGGGCAGGTCCTTGCCTTCGATCTTCAGCAGGGCCACGTCGGAACGTGGATCGGTGCCGACCAGCTTGGCTTTCAGTTCGCTACGATCGGCAAGCCGCACGAGAATCTCGTCGGCATCGGCGATCACGTGGTTATTGGTGAGAATGTAGCCGTCAGACGAGATGATGAACCCCGAGCCCAGGGATTGCGCCTGCTGGCGATCGCCCCTTGGCGAGCGCGGCGAGCGTGGCTGCGGCATGCCGCGTTCAAAAAACTCGCGCAGCATGGGCGGCAGGCCTTCGAGGTCGGGCATGTCCTCGGCAGATACTTTGCGGTCCGGCAATTTTTGCGTGGTACTGATGTTGACCACAGCGGGCGAGGCTTGCTCGACCAGTTGGGTAAAGTCAGGCAACTCGACCGCCTGTACGGCGACGGCCTGCCCGAGCACCAGCACAGTGGCGACAATGGAAAGGTAAGACTTCAAGCGTGGTATCGACATACGGCTCCCGTTACAACGAGCATGATTAAGCGATATGGAGCAAGGAACACCGGGAAAGATACGCCGGTATTTTTGTTCCGGGAACAACAAACAAGGCCAGAGCCGAGAGGCTGTGACCTATAAAAAATTCTGGAGTGTTTTGCAAACTGAAATGCTCACGAAACATTTCGCTATCGACTCACTACTTGGCTGCAGTGGCATCAGTGCGCATGGACAGCGCGATTCGCTCAGCGGTGCCAATCGGAATCTCACCGACGACCGTTACCATGATTTCGCCCTCAGGCGTGGTCAAGCGCCGCGAAACCGCCACAGTAGGCCCCAACTGCGTGCGTGTGTCAGTCACGGTTGCACCGTTCAGAGGTTCCAGGAATACCGAAAATCGAGACAGGCCGTCGTCATACATCAGGCTGCTGACCTGAGTCTTCGTCTGGAGATCCTTGTGTGCAGAGCTGCTGACCAGTTCAAACCCAGGCGGCAACCAATCCGAACGCCAGGCTTGCGCAACGTTCGCTGCAGAAGTCTTGTCGCCATCGGCGACAATCATCTTGCAGTCGGCGCCCGCTTGCAAATCACTGTCGGAAGGTACGTCGGAAGTATTGAGCTGGGTGAACTGGAAGCGTTCCAGCAACTGCCCCTTATCATTCAACAACAATGATTTGAGTGGCAGGCCGGTTTCCTTATCAAGATGCAGCTCGAAACCGTAGCGATGCTGATCCCGCGGCGTCAGCGCAACAATCACTGCTGGACGCCCGGCCACACGCGATTTGCCGATCACGGCAATTTCATACCAGTTCTTGAGCTTTTGTGGATCAAGTGCACGAGCAGCAGACTTGGAGGATTCCCCAAGCCCTGCAATCAGGGTGCCGCTGACGCATTGAGTACGCCCATCAACACGTACGACTTCCTGAGCCGAGCCGTCGAGCTGGAGTAGACGCTCGCGGACCTTGCCATCCTGGACACGATGCCAGATGTTGTGGGTAGAAAAACTACCGTTACGCTCGTAGACAAAAGTACCGTTAAAGCTTTGCGTCTGCTCGGCATGGCCCAGCCGGGTCAACCAGTCCTGGGCTTCATCCGCGTGGGCTGGAACAATGAACCAGCCACTGAGCAGAAGCGAAAGTAGAGGTATGGCGCGCATGATCCTCCTTAACGGTTTTCCAGGCTTGCTGCACGAGCGTATGGCAGTGCGCTTTCAGTACCTTTTAACGCAGCTTCCTGAGCGTGTTGGCGCAGGTAGGTCGGCAGACGCTGGTCGTGCCAGCCTGGCTGACCTTGCAGCACGCCATTGGCCATAGGGCCATTCGCTTCAGAACTTTCACTATAGCCTGCCAATACCGCTGGGCCTTTGACCTGAGGAACGGCCAAGCCAGGCTGGTTGGACTGCTGTGCCAATTCCACACCGGCGATCTCGTCCTGGTTGTACAGGCGAACACCGGCCAGAACGGCCACGGTCACGGAGGCAGCTACTGCCAGGCGACCCAGGCTACGCCATGGACCACGGGTGGCTTTTGCCGGTACGGTTTCGTCAGCCAAGGCTGCCGAGACGGCCGCCGCAATATCCAGGCGTGGAAGCAGCAGATCCTTGTGCATGACTGCCCGAGCGATTTGATAACGAGCCCAGGTTTCACGGGTTTCAACATCGTCGAAGGCATTCAACACCCGACGCAATTCCAGTTCGTCCGCTTCGTTATCCATCACTGCGGACAGCGATTCCTGCAGGGCTTCACGACTCATGGCGTTCCTCTCTTGGCTGTCGCCGCTGTCTTTAGTTTTCCTGCAACAACGGCTGCAGGGCTTTATCGATGGCTTCCCGAGCGCGAAAAATCCGGGAGCGCACGGTACCCACCGGACATTGCATGACTGCTGCAATGTCCTCGTAACTCAGACCATCGAATTCACGTAAAGTTAAGGCCGTACGCAAATCTTCTGGCAGTTGCTGGATGGTCCGATGGACGGTGCCTTCGATCTCATCCCGCAGCAATGCGCGTTCTGGGGACTCGAGATCCTTCAGGCCATGATCGCCATCGTAGAACTCTGCATCTTCGGAACTGACATCGCTATCCGGCGGCCGGCGGCCGCGTGAAACCAGATAGTTCTTCGCCGTGTTAATGGCGATGCGGTAAAGCCACGTGTAAAACGCGCTGTCTCCGCGAAAATTACCAAGTGCACGGTACGCCTTGATAAAGGCTTCCTGTGCCACATCCTGGGCTTCATGGGTGTCGTGCACGAAACGCACGATCAACCCGAGAATTTTGTGCTGATACTTCAGCACCAGCAGATCGAAAGCTCGCTTGTCGCCACGCTGAACGCGCTCGACCAGCTGCTGATCCTCTTCCTGGGTTAGCATGAACACTCCTCGATAAGCTCGAAGGAGGCTTGCATAACTAAACGACCAGACTTGCAAACATAGACTCGGGCTTTTCGCAAAAGTTCTCCCCCTCCAAGCAAGTTTCCTGCGGGCTCTGATTTGGCACGCACGAAAAGCGCAGCGCGGGTCAACCCGGCTGCGCGAATAATCTTGTCGCCGGATTCACGTGGCAGGCCTCTGAACACAGATCCTGCACTGAAGCCGACACTGTCCCTTGAATCGGGCAACGGTCTATTGATCTTGGCACTTTGGCAAAAGTTCCAATTATTTATAGCCTTGCACCAACAGCAATGGGCGAATTCGAGCAGAAAACGACTGTTAAATCCACGATACAGTCATGCTGTCGCCGAACCGGTGAAAAAACCATCCGACGAAGCGTCCGACTTTTCCTGTCATCGTAGTTTCACAATGCCATGCCGCCTCGGCTATTGTGCCGCTCCCCCCCTCTATATACTAGTGGGCTGTGTGGCTGCCTTGACTTGCCGTTGCGGAGTCTTGCGCCAACCCCGACTCGGGTCGCTTTGTGCGGAATTCTGAAATGAGCCAACAGTTTCAACACGATGTTCTGGTAATAGGCAGCGGCGCTGCAGGCTTGAGCCTGGCGCTGACCTTGCCTGGTGATTTGCGCATCGCCGTTTTGAGCAAGGGCGACCTCGCCAACGGCTCGACATTCTGGGCCCAGGGCGGGGTCGCTGCAGTGCTGGACGATACCGATACTGTCGAATCCCACGTTGATGACACCCTCAACGCCGGCGGCGGGTTGTGCCATGAAGATGCCGTGCGTTTTACCGTCGAGCACAGCAAGGAAGCCATTCAATGGCTGATCGACCAGGGCGTGCCCTTTACCCGTGACGAGCAGTCGGGCACTGAAGATGGCGGATTTGAATTCCATTTGACCCGCGAAGGCGGTCACAGCCATCGGCGCATCATCCACGCCGCCGATGCAACCGGCGCTGCAATTTTCCGCACCCTGCTCGCCCAGGCCCGGCAAAGACCGAACATTGAACTGCTGGAACAGCGGGTGGCGGTCGACCTGATCACCGAAAAACGCCTGGGCCTGGCCGGCGATCGCTGCCTGGGTGCCTACGTGCTCAACCGCGGCACCGGGGAAGTCGACACCTACGGTGCGCGGTTTGTGATCCTCGCGTCTGGTGGTGCCGCCAAGGTCTACCTCTACACCAGCAATCCCGATGGCGCCTGCGGTGACGGGATTGCAATGGCGTGGCGCTCGGGCTGCCGGGTGGCCAACCTGGAGTTCAACCAGTTCCATCCGACTTGCCTGTATCACCCGCAAGCCAAGAGCTTTCTGGTGACAGAAGCCCTGCGCGGCGAAGGTGCGCACCTGAAACTGCCCAACGGCGAACGTTTCATGCAGCGTTTCGACCCGCGTGCCGAACTCGCGCCCCGGGACATCGTGGCACGGGCCATCGATCATGAAATGAAGCGCCTGGGGGTGGACTGCGTCTACCTGGACATCAGCCACAAGCCGGAAGCGTTCATCAAGAGCCACTTCCCGACAGTGTACGAACGCTGCCTCGAATTCTCCATCGACATCACCAAACAGCCGATCCCCGTGGTACCGGCTGCGCACTACACGTGCGGCGGGGTGATGGTCGACCAGCACGGTCGCACCGATGTCCCAGGCCTGTATGCCATCGGCGAAACCAGCTTCACCGGGCTGCACGGCGCTAACCGCATGGCCAGCAACTCGCTGCTGGAATGCTTTGTGTACGCACGGTCAGCGGCGGCGGACATTCTAAAACAGCTGCCTGCAGTGTCGATCCCGATCGACCTGCCGGTCTGGGATGCCAGCCAGGTCACCGATTCGGACGAGGACGTGATCATTGCGCACAACTGGGATGAACTGCGCCGTTTCATGTGGGACTACGTCGGCATCGTGCGCACCAACAAGCGTCTGCAGCGCGCCCAGCACCGGGTACGTTTGCTGCTTGATGAGATCGACGAGTTCTACAGCAACTATAAAGTCAGCCGGGACCTGATCGAGTTGCGCAACCTGGCCCAGGTGGCCGAGCTGATGATCCGCTCGGCCATGGAACGCAAGGAAAGCCGCGGTCTGCACTACACGCTCGACTACCCGAACCTGTTGCCGGTGGCGCTGGACACTATTCTGGTGCCGCCCACCTACGTCGACTGAACCTCAACCGCACCCGCAGGCGGCGGTGCACATCTACCGCCTGCGAATCCCGGGGTACGCACACTGATCGGACCCTTCTCTCGCCTCGCAGGCGAAAGCGCAACACCACGATCAGTGGCAGCGCCAGGCTGTCCGGGCGCAACTGCACCGGCTGCCAGCCCCTGGCCTCATTCCACAACTGCCAGCCATCGGCATCTCGACGCAGCCCGCGAAACGCCTGGGGATGACTCAACAGAATCTGCCTAGGCAAGACCCACGCACCGTGGGCCACGCACAGCAGCACCCCAAGCGCAGTGGCCCAGAGTGGAATGGAGAGCAGGAACAACGAAACCAGCGCGAGCAGCTGCGCCAGCAGATAGGCCGCCAGCAGCTGCCGTGAGGCGTGCCAGCGGCATTCAAACAGGTTACTTGGGCTGGACACGATCCAGGATCATCCGGACCATGCGCTGCAGCTCCGGGTCTTCCGATTCAGCGCGTTCCATGAACCAGCCGAACATGTCCTGGTCTTCACACTCGAGCAACCGGACGTAGCAGTCGCGGTCGACTTGGTTCAGATGCGGATAAACCTCTTTGACGAAGGGCACCAGCAACACGTCAAGTTCAAGCATGCCGCGGCGGCTGTGCCAGTAGAGGCGATTGAGTTCAACATTTTCGACCATGGAGCGCTCCTCAAATAGGCCGCAAGTATACAGCCCCGTGCCCGGCGGGACACTCGGCTTTGGTCGGGCGCGATCAGGCTTTTGTAAACTACCCATTTCGAGGGCACACCCTTATGATGTCCTCCAGACTCTTTACCCTGCGATGACTCATGGCCGATTCTGCTTTTTTTTGCACCCTGTCTCACGAAGGCGTACTCGCGGTCCGAGGCGCGGACGCCAGTAAATTCCTGCAAGGCCAGTTGACCTGCAACCTCAACTACCTGAGTGATACCCAGGCCAGCCTGGGCGCGCGCTGCACGCAAAAAGGTCGGATGCAATCGAGTTTCCGCATCCTGCTGGAAGGAGACGGCGTGCTCATGGCCATGGCGAGCGAACTGCTGGAGCCGCAGTTGGCGGACCTTAAAAAATACGCCGTGTTTTCCAAATCCAAATTGACCGACGAAAGCGCCGCCTGGGTCCGCTTTGGCCTGGAGCATGGCGACGCTGCACTGAACGCCCAGGGTTTAGACCTGCCGGCAGTCACCGACAGTGTCGCGCGCCACGGCGGTCTCGTCGCCATCAGGGTTTCGCCTGACCGCGCCGAACTCTGGGTGGCTGCCAATCAGGCCGCTGCCGTGAAGCAACAGCTGGCTGCCGTACTGGCTGAAGGCGAACTCAATCAATGGCTGCTGGGCCAGATTCGCGCCGGGATTGGCCAGGTCATGGCGGGCACCCGCGAGCTGTTTATCCCGCAGATGCTGAACCTGCAAGCCATCGGTGGGGTGAGTTTCAAGAAAGGTTGCTACACCGGCCAGGAAATCGTCGCGCGCATGCAGTACCTGGGCAAGCTAAAGCGCCGGCTGTATCGCCTGCAACTGACTGGCGATGCATTGCCGGAGCCCGGCGCGCCGCTGTTTTCCCCCAGCCACGCCAGCGCCATAGGCGAAGTGGTGATCGCGGCACAGGCAGGCCAAGACATTGAACTACTGGCAGTATTGCAGGCCGAAGCAGCGGAAGGTGGTGATGTTCACCTGGGCAGCCTCGAAGGGCCTGCCCTGACCTTGCTTGACCTACCTTACGAGCTGGATCGCGACCGCGAAATCCAGCGCTAAAGGCAGCACCTCTCGCAATACCCTCCTGGATAGACAAAATGAGCAAGCTGGCGGAAAAGGTCCAACAGGATTTGGTTGCGGCCATCGACAACGATGACCTGGTTCTGCCTACGTTGCCCGAGGTGGCCTTGCAGATTCGCAAGGCTGCCGAAGACCCGGAAATCAGTGTCAGTGCCCTCGGCAAGGTGATTGGCCGCGATACGGCGTTGTCGGCGCGCCTGATCAAGGTGGTCAACAGCCCGTTGCTGCGCGCCACTCAGGAAGTCACTGACCTGCACACGGCGATCACCCGCCTGGGCGTCAACTACAGCAGCAACCTCGCGATTGGCCTGGTCATGGAGCAGATCTTCAACGCCCGTTCCGAGGTGGTCGAGCAGAAAATGCGCGAAGTCTGGCACAAGAGCCTGGAAATCGCCGGCGTCAGCTATGCACTGTGCCGTCGCTATACCCAACTCAAGCCAGACCAGGCCGCTCTTGGCGGGCTGGTGCACCAGATCGGCGTGCTGCCGATCCTGACGTATGCCGAAGATCACAATGAGTTGCTGGCCGACGCAGTGAGCCTCAATCACGTCATCGACCAGATCCATCCGCTGATCGGCGAAAAGTTGCTCAAGGTCTGGGATTTTCCCGAGAAGCTGGTGCAAATTCCCCGGCTGTACCTGGATCTGCAGCGCGATTCCGAACGCCTGGACTATGTCGACCTGGTGCAGGTCGCCAGCTTGTACTGCCACAAGAACAGCAATCACCCGCTCTCGCGAGTCGATGCCCTTGAAGTGCCGGCGTTCCGGAAAATGGGGATTGACCCGCAGAACGAGACGCTGTGCAGGGATCTGGAAGAGTCGCGGTCGATGTTTTACTGAGCCTTGTGCTCAGTAACCCTGGGGCCACTGCGCAACCTTTATCCCGCGACGAAACTCACCCGAACCTTCAAGCCCGAGTGCTCGCCATCGTGCAGACTGATTTGTGCCAGGTGCGCACGGCAGATCTCACCGACAATCGCCAGGCCCAGTCCCGACCCGGCGACCTGCTGATTGCGTCGGTAAAATCGTTCGAATACCCGCTCACGCTCTTCAAGGGGAATTCCCGGGCCATCGTCCTCGACCTCCAGCACCGCCGGCGCAGTGACCCGCAGAATCACATTGCCGCCCGATGGCGTGTGGGCCAGCGCGTTGTCTACCAGATTACTCAGCAGCTCGTTCAACAGCGTGGGTTCGCCGCGCAACCACACCGGTTCGTCTGCTTCCAGGGCCAGCGCCACCCCGCGAGCATGGGCAAGAGGCGCCATGGCCATGCCCAGCTCCCGGGCCAGTTGGCTGAGATCGAGCAACTGCGCACCGCCCTCGGCGATCGCCCGGGCGCCGTTCTCCACCCTGGCCAGTGACAGCAGCTGGTTCGCCAGATGGGTCAGGCGGTCGGTGCCCTGGGCTGCGGTTTCCAGGGTGCTGCGCCAGGTTTGCGGTTCGGTTGCCCGCAAGCCCAGTTCCAAACGTGCCTTGAGCGCCGCCAGCGGAGTGCGCAATTCGTGCGCGGCATCGGCGATAAATTGCGCCTGGCGCTCGAACTGCCCGCGCAGGCGTTCGGTGAAATGGTTGAGCGCGCGCACCAGCGGCCATAATTCGTGCTGAACCTCCACCAGTGGCAGTGGCCGCAAATCGTCCGGCTGACGCTCTTCCACGGCAGTGCGCAAGCGTTCCAGGGGCCGCAGCGCAGCGCTGACGGCAAACCACACCATCAACAGCGCTCCGATTGCCAGCATGCCCAGGCGCAGCAGGGTGTCCGCCGCGAGGCTGCGGGCCATGTCGACCCTGGCTTCATCGGTTTCCGCGACCCGAATCTCCGCCATGCCGTTCATGTTCGGCTCGCTGACCGGCTTGAGCAGGCTGACCACGCGAACATTCTGGCCCTGATACTTGGCGTTGTAGAACCGCGCGAGGGCCGGGTAATCGTCGGTGCGCGGGGTCCCCGGGGGCGGTGGAGGAAGGTTTTCATAGCCGGAGATCAGTTTCTGGTTGATGTCGTTGACCAGGTAGAAAATTCGCCCGGCGCTGTCGTAGGCGAAGGTATCGAGCGCCACATAGGGCACGTCGGCGCTGAGGGTGCCGTCGACCTGGGAGACCCCCGCAGCGATGGTTCGCGCCGAGGCCAGCAAGGTGCGGTCATAGGCCGTATCGGCGGCCTCGCGACCATTCCAGTAAGCGCTCAATCCACTGGCCAGCATCAACACCACCAGCAACAGCGCCAGGTTCCACAACAACCGCCAGCGCAGGCTGCTGGGCTTATGCATCGCGGCTTTCCAGCAAGTACCCGAGGCCGCGGAAGGTCACGATGGCGACCGACTGGCCGTCGAGTTTCTTGCGCAGGCGGTGCACGTAGATTTCGATCGCGTCGGGGCTGGCTTCCTCGTCCAGGCCGAATACCTGGGAGGCCAGTTGCTCCTTGCTCATCACCCGCCCCGGCCGGGCAATCAGCGCCTCGAGCACCGCCTGTTCACGGGAGGTCAGGGTGAGTAATTCCTCGGCGAGGGTGAAGCGTCGAGTGTCCAGGTCATAGGAGAGCACACCGCAAGTCTGCTGGCGCTCGCCACCCAGCACGCTGCGGCGCAGCAGGGCCTTGACCCGTGCCTCAAGCTCGGTCAGCTCAAAGGGCTTGGCCAGATAATCGTCGGCGCCCAGGTTGAGGCCATGCACCCGATCCTTGACGTCACTACGGGCCGTCAACATCAGCACCGGCAGGTTCTTGCCCCGGGAGCGCAGGCGCGCCAACACCTCGAAGCCATCCATGCGTGGCAACCCGACGTCGAGGATCGCCATGGCGTAGTCCTCGCTGCTCAGTGCCAGGTCTGCGGCCACGCCATCGTGTAGTACGTCCACGGTCAGCCCCGTGCTTTTCAGCGCCTGGGCGACACTTTCGGCAAGCTGCAAGTGGTCTTCGACGAGCAGAACACGCATGGATCTTTACCTCATTCAGGGATGGTCGACGCCATTCTTTGGCGCGAAGTTTACAGCCCGATCCGGCGCTGTGAAGCAGCAAAACCGTGAAAGCACGCTGAAAGGTTGGCGAAAGGTTGGCCCGTTAAAGTCGGCCGACGGATGGTTTCGACTGCAAACCATCCCCCTTGCTTTGAAATGTAGCTCCCGAAAAACGCCTTGAAGCGTTTTCGCCAATAAGAACAATAAACGAGGTACTGCACCATGCCGTCTACACGCCGCCAGGCTGACCTGTCTCGTCCCATCCTTCGCTCCCCAACGCTTATCAACACCATTTGCATGGTGCGAAATTGCTTCGCCTGAATCATTCCAAAAACAATAACTCCCCTGGAGACACCTATGAATCGATCACTGCGCCGTTTCGCCCTCGCCGCCAGCTGCATACTCTTTGCTGGACAAATCATGGCCGAGCCCAAGCGCCCGGAATGCATCGCCCCCGCCTCGCCCGGCGGCGGTTTTGACCTGACGTGCAAGCTGGTACAGAGCGCCCTGGTGAACCAGAAACTGCTGAGCAAACCGATGCGCGTGACCTACATGCCCGGCGGAGTCGGCGCAGTGGCGTACAACGCGGTGGTTGCCCAGCGCCCGGCCGATGCCGGCACGCTGGTGGCGTGGTCAAGTGGTTCCCTGCTGAACCTGGCCCAGGGCAAGTTTGGTCGTTTCGACGAGAGCGCGGTGCGCTGGCTGGCGGCGGTCGGTACCAGCTATGGCGCGATCGCAGTGAAAAGCGATTCGCCCTACAAGACCCTCGACGACCTGGTACAGGCGCTGAAAAAAGACCCGAGCAAGGTAGTGATCGGCTCCGGCGGCACCGTGGGCAGCCAGGACTGGATGCAAACCGCGCTGATCGCCAAGGCCGCCGGGATCAACCCGCGCGACCTGCGTTACGTGGCCCTCGAAGGTGGCGGTGAAATCGCCACGGCGTTGCTGGGCGGGCATATCCAGGTCGGCAGCACCGACATCTCCGACTCCATGCCGCACATCCAGAGCGGCGACATGCGCCTGTTGGCGGTGTTCTCCGAGAAGCGCCTGGACGAGCCGGAAATGAAAGACATTCCGACCGCCAAGGAGCAAGGCTACGACATCGTCTGGCCAGTGGTTCGCGGCTTCTACCTCGGGCCGAAGGTCAGTGACGAGGATTACGCCTGGTGGAAAGACGCCTTCGACAAACTGCTGGCGTCCGATGAGTTCGCCAAGCTGCGCGATCAGCGTGAACTCTTCCCCTTCGCCATGACCGGCCCCGAGCTGGACACCTACGTGAAGCAGCAGGTCGCGGACTACAAAGTGCTGGCCAAAGAGTTCGGCCTGATCCAGTGATCGTCCTTGTCTAGCGGTTGCGACCCCGCCCCGGGGTCGCAGCCCAGGAGTTTCCCATGCTCTTACAACGCATTTTTGCTGCGGTGCTGTTGCTGGCCTGCGTCGGCCTGGCACTGATGGCATGGCCATATCAGGCCGCTTTTTCCTACGAGCCGGTCGGCCCACGGGCCTTTCCCCTGCTGATGCTCGGGCTGATGGGCTTGGGCCTGCTGTACATGCTGTTCCGTCCGACGCCGATCGTGCACAGCGACGATGACCCCAAACTCGACCGCGAAACCCTGAACAAGATCGGCATCTGCATCGTGCTGCTGCTGATCTTCGCCGGCCTGTTCGAACCGCTGGGCTTTATCCTCAGCAGCATCCTGATCGGTATCCCGATGGCTCGCCTGTACGGCGGTCGCTGGTGGCCGAGCATCGTGGTGACGACGCTGATGAGCGTTGGTCTCTACCTGCTGTTCGACAAGTTGATGGACGTGCCGTTGCCCCTGGGCCTGCTCGACGTTCTGGAGAACTGATATGGATACTTTTGGCTATTTGGGCCAGGGGTTCGGCGTCGCGCTGAGCCCGTACAACCTGGTGACTGCACTGTGTGGCACCCTGATAGGCACCGTCGTCGGCCTGTTGCCGGGCCTGGGCCCGATTAACGGCGTGGCCTTGCTGATCCCGATCGCGTTCGCCCTCGGCCTGCCGCCGGAGTCGGCGCTGATCCTGCTCGCGGCGGTGTACCTGGGTTGCGAATACGGCGGCCGGATCAGCTCGATCCTGCTGAACATCCCGGGTGAGGCCTCCACCGTGATGACCACCCTCGACGGTTACCCGATGGCGCGCAAGGGCCTGGCCGGCGTGGCACTTTCGCTGTCAGCCTGGAGTTCTTTCATCGGCGCGTTCATCGCCACCTGCGGCATGGTGCTGTTCGCGCCGCTGCTGGCGAAATGGGCGATTGCCTTCGGCCCGGCGGAATACTTCGTCCTGATGGTATTCGCGATTGTCTGCCTCGGCGGCATGGCTGGCGACCGACCGTTGAAGACGTTTATTGCGGCACTGATCGGCCTGTTCCTGTCGACCGTCGGCATCGACGCCAACAGCGGTGTGTACCGGTTCACCGGGGATAACATCCACCTGACCGATGGCATTCAGTTCGTGGTGCTGGTGCTGGGCCTGTTCTCCATCAGCGAAATCCTGCTGCTGCTGGAAAAAACCCACCGCGGCCAGGAAGCGGTAAAAGCCACCGGGCGCATGATGTTCAACTTCAAGGAAGCGTCGGCGGTGTTCGCGGTGAACATCCGGTGCGGCCTGCTTGGCTTCATCATGGGCGTGCTGCCAGGTGCCGGGGCCACCCTCGCCAGCGCCGTGGCCTACATGACCGAAAAACGCATTGCCGGGGCCAAGGGTACGTTCGGCCAGGGCGACATGCGCGGCCTGGCGGCACCGGAAACGGCCATCGGTGCTTCGGCCTGCGGCGCGCTGGTGCCGATGCTGACCCTGGGTGTTCCCGGCTCAGGCACCACGGCCGTGATGATCGGCGCCCTGTCGCTGTACAACATCACCCCAGGCCCGCTGCTGTTCCAGCAACAGCCAGACATCGTCTGGGGGCTGATCGCGTCACTGTTCGTCGCCAACATCATGCTGGTGATCCTCAACATCCCGATGATCCGCATATTCACCCGCATCCTTGCCGTGCCGAACTGGGCACTGGTGCCGGTGATCGCCATCATTACCGGGATCGGCGTCTACGCGGTGCACGCCACCACCTTCGACCTGTTCCTGATGATCGGCATCGGCATCTTCGGCTACATCCTGCGCAAGCTGGACTTCCCGCTGTCGCCGGTACTGCTGGGGTTCATCCTCGGCGGTTTGATGGAGCAGAACCTGCGTCGCGCCCTGTCGATCTCCAACGGAGCGCTGGAAATCCTCTGGTCCAGCCCGATCACCTTCGGGGTGTGGATACTGACGGCGCTGATGCTGTTGATGCCGTTGCTGCGGATCTGGCGCAAACGTTCGGTCGCTCGTCGCGCAGTCGCCGATGCCTGATCGAGCACCCCTCAACGCCTGGTGGGGTACGCCGCTGGTTGGCGCGCTGGGCGGTTACCTCGCCAGTCTGGTGGGCTGGCCGCTGCCGTGGATGGTCGGCTCGCTGCTGGCGATCATCCTGGTGCGCTGCCTAACGCCGTGGCAGTTGGCAGAGATCCCTGGCGGGCGTAAATGCGGCCAGTGGATCATCGGCATTGGTATCGGCCTGCACTTCACCCCGGTGGTGATGGAGCAGGTGCTGAGCCACTTCGGCCTGATATTTTTTGGCGCACTGGTCACCAGTCTGTCCGCCGTGGTCGGCGTCTGGCTGATGCGCCGGACGGGCGAAGATCGCGCCACCGCGTTCTTTTCCAGCATGCCCGGCGGCTCCGGCGAAATGGTCAACCTCGGTGCGCGCAATGGCGCAGTGTTGAGCCGTGTCGCTGCAGGGCAGAGTCTGCGAGTGCTGGTAGTGGTGCTGTGCGTACCAGCGGCATTCAAGTATCTGCTGGGTGACGGCGCACCGGTTTTCCATCCGGCGGCTGTCAGCTGGTGGTGGCTGGCCCTGCTCTTTCCGGCAGGCGCCATGGCCGCCTGGGTCTGGGATTTTCTGCGCCAACCCAACCCTTGGCTTTTCGGCCCGTTGCTGGTCACTTCGGCAGTGAGCATTGGCTGGGACCTGCACATCGGTTTACCCGATGGTGGCAGTCAGATCGGCCAATGGCTGATCGGCAGCGGACTGGGCTGCCACTTCAACCGGCAATTTTTCCGCCGGGCACCCTCGTTCATGGGCCGCACCTTGATAGCCACCGTGCTGACCATGCTGATCGCGACACTGGCGGCACTGGGGCTCAGTGCCTTGACCCATCTGGACTTGCGTTCGCTGACCCTGGGGATGATGCCCGGCGGGATTGCCGAGATGAGCCTGACTGCCGAGACCCTGCAGCTGTCGGTGCCACTGGTGACGGCGATGCAGGTGATGCGGTTGTTGTTTGTGCTGTTTCTGGCGGAGCCGTTGTTCAAGTACTGGAATCGCAATCCTGATTAGACCGGCGGCAACCGCCACTCGATGGGCGCTTCGCCGTTCTGTTCCAGAAACTTGTTGGTACGGCTGAAGTGCCCGCAACCGAGAAACCCGCGATAGGCCGACAAAGGCGACGGATGCACCGATGTCAGCACCAGGTGCTTGGTCGCATCGATCAGCTTCTGCTTGCTCTGGGCATGGGCGCCCCAGAGCATGAACACCAGATGCGGCTGATGGAGGCTGACCAGTTCAATGATCCGGTCGGTGAAAAACTGCCAGCCCTTGTCCTTGTGCGCATTGGCATTGGCGCGCTCAACCGTCATGGTGGTGTTGAGCATCAGCACGCCTTGATCGGCCCAGCTCTGCAAATAGCCGTGGTTGGGGATATCAATGTTCAGGTCGCGCTTGAGCTCTTTGTAGATGTTGACCAGCGATGGTGGCGCCGGCACGCCCGGTTGCACCGAGAAGCACAGGCCGTGGGCCTGACCCGGGCCGTGGTACGGATCCTGCCCGAGAATCACGACTTTGACTTTATCCAGGGGCGTCGAATTGAGCGCATTGAAAATCATCGGGCCAGGCGGATAGATCTCCTTGCCCGCCGCCCGCTCCTGCTGCAGGAAATTGCGCAACTCTGCCATGTAAGGCTGGTCGAACTCAGCACGCAGTGCCTCCTTCCAGCTCGGTTCGAGTTTGATACGGTCGTCAGCAGTCATGGTTACACCCGGCAAAAACAATGGGGGGAACCCTAAGAAGGCCGCTCACACTTGTCAATTGATCTGACGCAGATCCGGCACTTTCCTGCACAGCGATCATACTGAACGCTCAAATTCCTGATCGAGGTCACGATGAATCTGCACTTCGAAGAACTCACCGGTACCGACGGCGCACGCATCGGCGTGGCCACCCTGGATGCCGAAAAATCCCTGAATGCCCTGTCCCTGCCGATGATCAACGCATTGAGTCAGCAACTGGACGCCTGGGCCAAGGAGCCGCAAATCGTCTGCGTCCTGTTGCGCGGAAACGGTGCGAAGGCGTTCTGTGCCGGTGGCGAGGTGCGCAGCCTGGTGGAAGCCTGCCGCGCGCAACCGGGCGAAGTACCGCCCCTCGCCGCGCATTTTTTCGCGGCGGAATATCGCCTCGATTTCAACCTGCATACTTATCCCAAGCCACTGATCTGCTGGGGCCATGGTTACGTACTCGGTGGTGGCATGGGCCTGTTGCAAGGCGCAAGCCTGCGCATTGTTACGCCGAGCAGCCGCCTGGCAATGCCGGAAATCAGCATCGGCCTGTATCCGGACGTTGGCGCCAGCTGGTTCCTGTCGCGCCTGCCGGGCAAGCTCGGCCTGTTTCTAGGGCTGACAGGCGCGCACATGAATGCTCGCGATGCGATTGACCTCGACCTGGCTGACCGCTTCCTGCTCGATGAGCAACAGGAAGCGTTACTGGAAGGGCTGTTGCAGATCAACTGGCAGGAACAGACCGCCATGCAGCTCAACAGCCTGCTCAAGGCCTTGCAACAGCAAGCCCTGGCGCAGATGCCCGAGGCGCAATGGTTACCGCGCCGTCAGCAGATCGATGAGCTGCTGGATGTCAGTGACGTGCGCTGTGCCTGGAAAGCCATCAGCCAGCAGAGCGACCACAGCGACCCGCTGCTCAGCCGGGCTGCCAAGACCATGAGCGAAGGCTCGCCGCTGACTGCGCACCTGGTGTGGGAACAGATTGCCCGCGCGCGGCACATGTCGCTGGCGCAGGTATTCCAGATGGAATACACCCTGAGCCTGAACTGCTGCCGTCATCCGGAATTCAGTGAGGGGGTGCGGGCGCGATTGATCGACAAGGACCAGAAGCCGCATTGGCACTGGCCTGATATCAATAATGTGCCGGAGGCGGTAGTCGATGCGCATTTCCAGAAGGTTTGGGAAGGGCGCCATCCGCTTGCGGATCTCTCGGAATACTGAAAACAATTGCAGGAGCCGATTTTCTGGCGGTCCCAGCAACGCTGGTATGCCCGTTTAACCCGTAGGAGCTGCCGAAGGCTGCGATCTTTTGCCTTCGGCGCCCATTTTGACGCAGAAGATCAAAAGATCGCAGCCTTCGGCAGCTCCTGCGGGTGTGGTGTATCCGATGCGCAGCCATTCAGATGGCGGTATATCAGACGCATGTGACACGGGGGGCGGTGTATCAGACGCATAGCAATACAGATGGCGGTGTATCAGTCGCATGTAATACAGCTGGCGGTGTATCAGATACATCGTAGATTGCCGGCAATCCGTTGCCGGCAATCCGCCCCATCGGGGTTTCAACGGTTGCGGCCACCGCGGCCATCGTGATCACCGCGACCATTATGGTCGCCACGCCCACCGTGGCGTCCGCCGCCGCGATAGTCATTGTTGCCGCCGCCACGATTAGGTCCATCCCAGCCGTGCCGCTGTTGAGCCCGATAATCGGCCCGTGGTGACGAGTGGTAATAACGCGGTGCCGGCTGGTAGACCCGTGGCTGGTAATAATGCCGCGGAGTCGGCTGGTAATACCGCGCAGGCGGTGCGTAGTAGCGGCGCGGCTGGGTGTAATAACCGCCGCCTCCCGAGTAGTAAGTGCCGCCGGAATAGTAGGCAGGCGCGGGCGAGGTATAGACCTCGGAATTGTAGTAGCTGCCTCCTCCATCGGAATAGGGCACGCAGGCGCCCACTGACAATCCCAACGCAGCAATCAGAAGAATTCGCAGTTTTATTCGAGAGAGCATGGCGGCCTCCTGGACCGCGAGTGAGCCACACCAGCGACGCTGGCAGGCGACAGTCAATTATTCGGTGACTGTCGATAGATCAGACATCGATTCCGGAATCTGGTGCGGTCTTGCAATACGTTGAAACATCTCGCCGATGAAAGGTTCTTCATCTATCTCCTGCCCTTTGACCGGCACCACCACGATCCATTGCAGTGCACCGCCGCACCATCACAATGCGCACACCTATCCCCTCCCCTGCATGAAATCCGGCAGAACCCCGGCCCAGAGCGGTCGGGCCGACTTGGCACGGCTCTCGCTTTAACAAGTTCGTGCAGGAGTCATCACAGGTTCGCGGCACCACAATTTGCAATGGCTGACTAGGGTTCCGGCTCGCTAAGGCGAGTGGCTGGTCCGAGAGTTGGCGACCTCCAGTTGAGGTTACACGGCGGGACAAAAGCCCGGGAGACAAGCCACCGTTCGCGGTGCCGCGTTGCCTCCTGTCCGCCCATGATCAACTGGAGAACCACCATGTCCCAGCCTCGTTTACCCGTTCTGCTCGCCGCTGCCTTCGCAGCCATCGTGAGTTTCTCTTCCCAGGCCGCGCAAAAAGACCACTTCAGCGTCTGCTGGACCATCTACGCCGGCTGGATGCCCTGGGAATACGCAGGCAGCCAGGGCATCGTCGATAAATGGGCGAAAAAGTACGGCATCAAGATCGATGTGGTACAGCTCAACGACTACGTCGAATCCATCAACCAATACACCGCCGGCCAGTTCGACGGCTGCACCATGACCAACATGGACGCGCTGACCATCCCGGCAGCCGGCGGCGTCGACAGCACCGCGCTCATCGTCAGCGACTTCTCCAACGGCAACGACGGCATCGTGCTCAAGGGCGATGGCAAGAAAGTCACCGACCTCAAGGGCATGGACGTCAACCTGGTAGAGCTGTCGGTATCCCACTACCTGCTGGCCCGCGCGCTGGACTCGGTGGACCTCACCGAGAAGGACCTGAAAGTGGTCAACACTTCCGACGCCGACATCTCGGCCGCATTCAACACCGATCAAGTCAATGCAGTGACCACCTGGAACCCGATGCTCTCGGACATCAAGGCAAAACCCGGCGTGAGCGAGGTATTCAACTCCAGCCAGATCCCCGGCGAAATCATGGACATGATGGTCGTCAACAGCGCCACCCTCAAAGACAACCCTGCCCTGGGCAAGGCCCTGACCGGTGCCTGGTTCGAAGTGGTCGAGTTGATGAATCAGAAAAACGCCGCAGGCAAAACCGCGCTCGAACATATGGCCAAATCGTCCGGCACTGACCTGGCAGGTTTCCAGGCGCAACTGGACACCACCAAACTGTTCGCCACACCCCGGGAAGCACTCGACTTTGCCACTAGCAAACAACTGCCGGAAACCATGCGCAAGGTCGCTGAGTTTTCCTTCCAGCACGGCTTGCTCGGCGAAGGCGCCAAGGACACCAGCGCCGTCGGCATGGCCTTCGCCAATGGCGTGACCAGCGGTGACAAGGCCAACCTCAAGCTGCGTTTCGACCCGACCTATGTACAGCTGGCCGCCGACGCCAAGCTGTAACCAGGAGGACTGGCCATGCGCCTGATCAATCGTCACCCGGACCGCCCGAGTCGCCTTTTGTTGGTGATCCTGCCGTTCGCCCTGGTGCTGTTTGCCTACTTCATGGGCTCGGCCGAGCGACTGGCGGAAAACCCCAACGACAAGCTGCTGCCCAGCGCCGTGCAGATGACCGAAGCGATAAAACGCCTGGCGTTCAACGCCGACGCCCGCACCGGCGACTACCTGCTGTGGCAGGACACTGCATCGAGCCTGCGCCGCCTGGCCATCGGCCTGGGCATCAGCGCGCTGGCCGGCCTGTGCCTGGGTATTGCAGCCGGGACCCTGCCGCTGTTCGGCGCGCCGTTATCCCCCCTGCTGACGGTGCTGTCGATGGTGCCACCGCTGGCGATCCTGCCCATTCTGTTCATCGTGTTCGGGCTCGGAGAACTGTCCAAGGTGATGCTGATCGTCATCGGCATCACCCCCTGCCTGGCCCGTGACCTGGAACAGCGCGCCCGGGAAATTCCGCTGGAACTGCTGATCAAGGCCCAGACTCTCGGCGCTTCAACCTGGACCCTGATGCTGCGGGTGGTGCTGCCGCAATTGCTGCCGCGCCTGCTGATTTCCTTGCGACTGATGCTTGGCTCAGCCTGGTTATTCCTGATCGCCGCCGAAGCCATCGCCTCCACCGATGGCCTCGGTTACCGCATCTTCCTGGTACGCCGCTACCTGGCGATGGACGTGATCCTGCCGTATGTGGTGTGGATCACCCTGCTCGCCTGGTTGATGGACTGGGGTCTCAAGCACCTGACTCGGCGCGCATTCCCCTGGTATGAAGGGGCACGGGCATGAGCTTTATCACCGTAAAAAACGTCTGGCAGCAATACGCTGACCAGGTGGTGCTCGAAGGCTTGAACCTCAGGGTCAACGAAGGTGAATTCTGCACCCTGGTAGGCGCTTCAGGCTGCGGCAAGTCGACCTTCCTGCGCCTGCTGCTGGGCCAGGAACGCGCCAGTCGCGGCGAAATCCTGCTGGATGGCCAGGCCCTGGCCGGCGAACCGGATTCGAGTCGTGGGGTGGTATTCCAGCGGTACTCGGTATTCCCCCACCTGACGGTGCTGGACAACGTCGCACTCGGCCTTGAACTGCCGCACTCGCCGTTGTTCGGGCGATTGTTCGGCAGCGCAAAAAAAGAAGCCCGCGAACACGGCTCGGTGCTCCTGCACAAGGTGGGCCTCGGGCACTCGCTGGACAAGTACCCGGCGCAGTTGTCCGGCGGCATGCAACAACGGCTGGCCATCGCCCAGGCACTGATCATGAAACCGCGTGTGCTGCTACTCGACGAACCATTCGGCGCCCTCGACCCGGGCATCCGCAAGGACATGCACGGCCTGCTGCTGGAGCTGTGGCGCGAGACGCAACTGACGGTGTTCATGGTCACCCATGACCTGTCCGAAGGTTTCAGCCTGGGCACCCGCCTGCTGGTGTTCGACAAGGTTCGCGTCGACCCGCACGCCCCCGGCGCCTATGGCGCACGCATTACCTACGACATCCCTTTGAACAGCGACCGCCGCGTCCATCGCGCCGCCGTCGACGCTTTGCCGGCATCGCTGGCAGGCACGCTTGGAATCGCTTAGAGGAATTAGCACATGACTGACTCGACTCAACTGTTCCCCATATTCGCCGAAGAAACCCTGCCAGGCGGCGGCCACCGTTCGTTCATCCTCAAGCGCGGCCAACTGCTGCGCCTGACCGACCTGCGCGGCGGCGCCAACGTCAGCCTGACGCTGCTCAACGCCAACGAGAAAAGCGAACGCCTGAGCCTGCCCGACAGCCTCAAGTGCCAGCACACCGCCAAGCTCACCAGCGGCCATTGCCTGTACTCGGACATGGGCCGCGTACTCGCGGCCATCACGGCCGACACCTGTGGCTGGAGCGACAGCCTCGGCGGCGTGCTGTGCGCTGAAGAAGTCGCGCAAAAATACGGTGCAGGCCGTTATCAGGAACTGCGCAATGGCTTCTTCCGCAACGGCACCGACAACCTGCTGGTGGAGCTGGGTAAATGGGGGCTGGGCCTGTCCGACCTGCTGATGACCCTCAACCTGTTCAGCCGGGTGAACGTTGACGAGGCTGGGGCTTTTCACTTCGTTGCGGGCAATTCCAAAGCAGGGGACTACATCGAGCTGTATGCGCCGATGGACACGCTGGTGGTGCTGACCGCCCTGCAACATCCGATGGACCCGGCGCCCGATTATGCGCCCCAACCCCTGAAGCTCAGCTGGATGAACGCCGACGCCAGCGTCGCCGAGCATTGCCGCACTTCGCGCCCGGAAAACGAGCGCGGCTTCATCAACACCGACCGCCTGTTCGCCTGAGGATCGCTGCCATGTCACTCGCTATCGCCACCCCACAACAGCTACCTGAAACGGCGGCCTACCGCGCCACCATCCCGGCTGGCGAACCTTTTCTGCTGGAGGTCAAGACGGGGCAGACCCTGCGCATCCTTGACCTTGAGGGTAACCAAGCGGTCGACACCTTGTTCTACAGCCTCGCCAACCCCAGGGAGCGGTACGACGTACAGCGCACTCTGCGTCGGCAGAACAGCGTCTATCTGGGCACCGGGAGCGTGCTGTATTCCAACCTCGGCAGGCCGATGCTGACCATAGTCGCCGACACCTGCGGCCGTCACGACACCCTCGGCGGCGCCTGCGCGCAAGAGAGCAACACCGTGCGATACGCCCTGGAGAAACGCTACATGCACAGCTGCCGCGATAACTACCTGCGGGCCTGCGCCCACGACGGCCGCTTGAGCAAGGGTGATATCGGGCCAAACATCAATTTTTTCATGAATGTACCGGTGACGGCGGACGGCGGGTTGACGTTTGAGGACGGCATTTCAGCGCCGGGCAAGTACGTTGAACTGCGCGCAGAGATGGACGTGATCATGCTGATCTCCAACTGCCCGCAACTGAACAACCCGTGCAATGCCTACAACCCGACTGCGGCGGAGGTGCTGGTATGGAACTGAAAATGAAGCAGTTGCGCAAATGGCTGTTCGCCCTGTGCCAGGCCCGCTCAGGCCAGTGCCTGAAAAAGTGAGAACGCCATAGCCCCTGTGGGAGCGGGCTTGCCCGCGATAGCGGTGGGTCAGTCGGCATCGATGTTGGAGTGCCGGCCTCATCGCGGGCAAGCCCGCTCCCACAGTGAACGATGGTGTTCTGAAGAAAATTGAATCTGCAGTCGGGGACGACCCCGGCGCCTGTCGAAAAACTGCGGGACGGCCCGCATCCCCTCCAGGGGTTTGCCATGTTCGAAAAAGTCCTGATTGCCAACCGTGGCGCCATTGCCTGCCGAATCCTGCGCACCCTGCGAGAGCTGCAGGTCAAGGGCGCGGCCGTTTACTCCGAAGCCGATGCCGCCAGCCTGCACATCCTGCAGGCCGACGAAGCGCACAGCCTGGGTGAAGGCGCTGCCGCCGGCACCTACCTCGTCGTCGAGAAAATCCTTGCCATCGCCAAGGCCAGCGGCGCCACTGCGATCCATCCCGGCTACGGCTTCCTTTCAGAAAACGCCGCATTCGCCGAGGCCTGTGAAGCCGCGCACATCGCATTCATCGGCCCCACGCCCGAGCAGCTGCGGGTGTTCGGCCTCAAGCACACGGCGCGAGCACTGGCCCGCAAGCAGGGTGTGCCGATGCTCGAAGGCACCGAGTTGCTCGACAGCCTCGACGATGCCCTGCTTGCCGGCGAACAGGTGGGCTACCCGGTAATGCTCAAAAGTACGGCCGGTGGCGGTGGCATCGGCATGCGTGTCTGCCGCAGCGCCGCCGAGTTGAGCGAATCCTTTGAAGCGGTCAAGCGCCTGGGCCAGAACAACTTCAGCGACGCCGGGGTCTTCATCGAGAAGTACATCCAGCGCGCCCGACATCTCGAAGTCCAGGTGTTTGGCGATGGTCGCGGTGAAGTGCTGGCACTGGGTGTACGCGACTGCTCGGTGCAGCGCCGCAACCAGAAAGTCCTCGAAGAAACCCCTGCACCCAACCTGCCTGAAGGCATGGCTGACGAGCTCTGCGCAGCGGCTATCAAGCTGGCGAAGGCGGTCAACTATCGCAGTGCCGGCACTGTGGAGTTCGTCTTCGACAGCGCAGACCAGCGCTTCTATTTTCTCGAAGTGAACACCCGCCTCCAGGTGGAACATGGCGTCACCGAACAGGTGTGGGGTGTGGATCTGGTGCGCTGGATGATCGAACTGGCGGCCGGTGATCTGCCGCCGCTGAGCGAGTTGAGCCGCAGCTTGCAGCCTCAGGGTCACGCGATTCAGGCGCGGTTGTATGCCGAAGATCCCGGCCGGGACTTTCAACCGAGCCCTGGCTTGCTCACCACCGTGAACTTCCCGGCCGCCGACGGCAAACACCTGCGTATCGACACCTGGGTGGAAGCCGGTTGTGAGATTCCACCCTACTTCGACCCGATGATCGCCAAGGTCATCTGCTGGGCGCCGAGCCGCGAAGAAGCGGCCGGCGATCTGCATCGAGTCCTGGGCGACAGCCAGCTCTACGGCGTGGAAACCAACCGCGATTACCTGCGCCAGATCCTGCTCGACGCGCCGTTCGCCAGCGGTCAGCCGTGGACCCGTTGCCTTGAAAACCTGGTGTATCAGGCCAACACCTTTGAGGTGCTTAGCGCCGGTACCCAAACCAGCGTGCAGGACTATCCCGGACGTCTTGGCTACTGGGCGGTGGGCGTGCCGCCTTCAGGGCCCATGGACAGTCGCGCATTGCGCCTGGGCAACCGCTTGCTGGGTAACGACGAAGATGCCGCGGCCCTGGAAATTACCATGAGCGGGCCGCTGCTGCGCTTTAATTGCGACGCCGTGGTGGCGGTCACCGGGGCGGCGATTCCACTGACCTTGAACGCAGAAGCGGTGGCGATGAACACCACGCTGCTGATCCCGGCCGGATCCACCCTGAGCCTCGGCACAATAGCCGGCGCAGGTGCTCGCAGCTATCTGTGCCTGCGGGGCGGGCTACAGGTTCCGGACTACCTGGGCAGCAAAAGCACCTTCACCCTCGGCCAGTTTGGCGGCCACGGCGGTCGCGCATTACGCGCAGGCGATGTGCTGCACGTGCCGGCGCTGCAGGAGCGCAGCACTGGCATTACCCTGCCCGAAGCACAGCTCGGCGAGTTGCCCGCCGTCCGGCAAATTCGGGTGATCTACGGGCCCCACGGCGCCCCGGAATATTTCACCGAGCACTACATGGGTACGTTCTTCGCGACTCAGTGGGAAGTGCACTTCAACTCCAGCCGCACCGGTGTGCGCCTGATCGGGCCCAAGCCTGAATGGGTACGTGCCGACGGTGGCGAGGCGGGCCTGCACCCCTCGAACATCCATGACAATCCGTACGCCATTGGCGCGGTGGATTTCACCGGCGACATGCCGGTCATCCTCGGGCCGGACGGGCCGAGTCTGGGCGGCTTCGTTTGCCCGGTGACTGTTATCGAGGCGGACCTGTGGCAGCTTGGGCAGCTCAAGGCCGGAGACAAAGTGCAGTTCCACCCCGTCGATGTCCAGACCGCCCGCTATCTCGCCTGCAAATGGGATACCTGTGGGAGCTGGCTCGCCCGCGATGGGGCCCGACCAGGCAACGCATCAACTTCATCGCTGGCAAGCCAGCTCCCACAGGGCCTTATGTCGCCTGTGGTGTTGGAGTTGGGTCAGGGGGATACGCGGTTGGTTGCAAGGTTGTCGGGGGATACGCATCTGCTACTGGAAATCGGTGCGCCCGAGCTCGACCTGGTGCTGCGCTTCCGCGCCCACGCCCTCATGCAAGCCCTGGAAAGCAAACACCTGCATGGCGTGATCGACCTGACGCCCGGCATCCGCTCGCTGCAAGTGCACTACCAACCCGAGCAATTGCCCCTCGCCGATCTGCTGGGCATCGTTGCCGGCGAATGGGACGCCGTATGCGCCGCCAAGGACCTGCAAGTGCCCTCGCGCATTGTCCACCTGCCCTTGTCCTGGGACGATCCAGCGTGCCAGTTGGCGATCGAGAAATACATGACCACCGTGCGCAAGGATGCCCCATGGTGCCCGAGCAACCTGGAGTTCATCCGCCGCATCAACGACCTGCCGAACCTCGACGAAGTGCAGCGCACGGTGTTCGACGCCAGCTACCTGGTGATGGGCCTGGGCGACGTGTACCTGGGGGCTCCCGTGGCCACCCCGCTGGACCCCCGCCATCGCCTGGTGACCACCAAGTACAACCCTGCGCGCACCTGGACTGCGGAAAATTCCGTCGGTATCGGCGGCGCCTACATGTGTGTCTACGGCATGGAGGGCCCTGGCGGCTACCAGTTCGTCGGCCGCACGTTGCAGATGTGGAACCGCTATCGCGAAGTCGCCGCATTCGATGGCAAACCCTGGTTGCTGCGCTTCTTCGACCAGATCCGCTTCTACCCGGTCAGCGCCGAAGAACTGCTGCGCATCCGGCGGGATTTTCCCTTGGGTCGCTTCGAGCTGAACATCGAGCACAGCCAGCTGAACCTCGCTGACTATCAGGATTTCCTCGCGAAGGAAGCACAGACCATCGCGGCGTTTCGCGCTCAGCAGCAAGGCGCATTCAACGCCGAGCGCGAACGCTGGATAGCCAGCGGCCAGGCGCATTTCGACAGCGACGAGCCGGCCCCGCCAGTGACCGAGGACGCGGCGCTGGCCAGCGGCGAAATGAGCGTCGACAGCCATATCGCCGGCAACCTCTGGCAGGTTCAGGTCGAGGCCGGCAGCCGGGTTCAGGCCGGTGATGTGCTGGTGATCCTGGAGTCGATGAAGATGGAAATCCCGCTGATCGCGCCGATGGCCGGCATCGTCCGCGAGGTCCGCGTGCAACCGGGTTCGCCGGTGCGCGCCGGACAACGCGTGGTGGTACTGGAACTCGACTGAATCCATTTTGCAAAAGGACTGAAAGCATGAACATCAACCTGCAACTCGACGCCCTGCGCACGGCCTACCGCGATGGCAGCCTCACCCCTCGTCAACTGCTCCCGGGTCTGCGCGACAAGGCCGCAGCGCTGAACCCGGATTATCACCTGTTCATCCATTTGCTCAGCGCCGACGAGCTCGAACCTTACCTTGCCGCACTCGACGGTCGTGACATCGAGAGCCTGCCGCTGTACGGCGTGCCGTTCGCGATCAAGGACAACATCGACCTGGCAGGCATCCCGACCACCGCTGCGTGCCCGGCGTTTGCCTATGTGCCGGAGCGCTCGGCGACCCTCGTCGAGCAGTTGCTGGCGCTGGGCGCGATTCCCCTGGGCAAGACCAATCTCGATCAGTTCGCCACCGGCCTCAATGGCAGTCGCTCGCCATATGGAGCCTGCCCCAACAGCGTGTTGCCGGAGTATCCATCGGGCGGTTCCAGTGCCGGGTCTTCGCTGGCGGTCGCCCTGGGTGTGGCGAGTTTCGCGTTGGGCACCGACACGGCGGGCTCCGGACGCGTGCCGGCCGCACTGAACAATCTGGTGGGGATGAAAGCCACCAAAGGCTTGATCTCCACCGCAGGCGTCGTCCCGGCCTGTCGCACCCTCGATTGCGTCACCACTTTCACTGCTACCGCCCGGGAAGCCAGCCAGCTTTTGGCGCTGACCGCGCAGCTGGACCCACGGGACGCGTACAGCCGCAGCAATCCGCTGTGGAATGACGGCTCGGCATTCGGTACTGCGCGCCCGTTCCGCTTCGGCGTGCCGCGAGCGCAGGATCTGGAGTTCTTCGGTTGTCCTGAAGGGCCGCTGCTGTTCGGTGATGCCATCGACCGCCTCAAGGCGCTGGGTGGCGAGGCGGTCGAGCTGGATCTTTCGCCCTTTCTCGAAGCGGCGCGCCTGCTCTACGAAGGCCCCTGGGTCGCCGAGCGCTACAGCGTGGCCGGGGAATTGATGGAGCGCAATCCAGAGGCGGTGCTGCCGGTCATCCGCGCGGTGTTGGCCAAGGCGCCTGCGGTAGATGGCGTGCAAACCTTCCGCGCGCAGTACCGCCTGCAAGCCTTGAAAGCACTTTGCGACAAGGCGCTGGAAAACCTCGATTGCGTTGTTACGCCGACCATCGGCCGTCCTGTGACTTTGGCCGAACTGCATGCCGAACCGGTACAGCGCAATTCGGAGCTAGGGTACTACACCAACTTCATGAACCTGCTCGACTACGCCGCCGTGGCCGTGCCCAGCGCCTTCATGGGCAATGGCCTGCCGTGGGGCGTGACGCTGTTTGGCCGGGCGTTTACCGATCAATACCTGCTAAGCGTGGCCGAGGGTTTCCAGCATCCCGACGAGGCCTCCACGCCCGCCCCGGTCGCCCGCAATGATCGCGCCAGGCTGGTGGTGTGCGGTGCCCACCTGGACGGGCTGGCGCTCAACTGGCAGCTCAAGCGCCGGGGAGCGACGCTGGTCGAGACCACTTTCAGTTCAGCGGACTATTGCCTGTACGCATTGGCCGGTGGCCCACCGTTTCGCCCGGGAATGGTGCGGGTTAAGGACGGCGGCGTGGCCATTGCGGTGGAGGTCTGGGAATTACCGAGCAGCGAACTGGGCTCGTTCCTCACCGGCATCCCGGCGCCTTTGGGCCTGGGTAAAGTGCAGTTGGCAGATGGCCGTTGGGAGAGCGGATTTATCTGTGAAAGTTATGGCCTGGAAGGCGCAGTCGACATCAGCCATTGTGGCGGATGGCGTGCGTATCTGACAGATCGGCAGTGACCTCACGCTTCGCGAGCAAGCCCGCTCTTGTAGGAGCAAGGCTTGCCCGCAATGACACCCTCCCTGCCACCACCCGTCCTGATCCTTACCAATTCACCCTGCAAATCCCACAGTTATTTCCCCGCAGTGCCTTTAGAATGTTTTGCACCGGATCATTGCCAACGGAATTGTCATGCCGCTTCGCTCGCCGCTGTATTCGCAACGTTCATTGGTTTTCACCCTGATTGCCTTGCTCGGCGCCGGCTTCCTGGCCACGTCCTTGCTCAGCTATTACGCCTCGCGCGCGTCGATCCGCGACAGCATCGTCAACACCGAGCTGCCGCTGACATCGGACACCGTCTATTCGGAAATCCAGAAAGACCTGGTCCGGCCGATCCTGATTTCCTCGATGATGTCCCGCGACACCTTCATGCGAGACTGGGTGGTGGACGGCGAGCAGAACCCCGAGCAGATGACCCGCTACCTCAATGAAGTGATGACGCACTACGGTGCCTACACCGCGTTTTTCGTCTCCAACGCCAGCCTCACCTACTACCACGCCAAAGGCGTGCTCAAGCAGATCAAGGTCACCGAGCCCCGCGATGCCTGGTACTTTCGCGTGCGCGACATGGCCGAGCCCTACGAGATCAACGTCGATCCGGACCTGGCCAACAAGGACAACCTGACCTTCTTCATCAACTACAAGGTCTATGACTACAACAACCGATTCATCGGCGCAGCAGGCGTCGGCCTGACCGTCGATGCAGTGATCAAGCTGATCGACCGCTACCAGCAGCGCTATCAACGCAGCGTGTACTTCGTCGACACCTTCGGCCGCCTGGTGCTGACCGGCGCAGAAGGCGGGCCTCAAGGCGCGCACATCGGGCAGACCCTGAGCGAACTCGACAGCATGAAGAGCCTCGTCAGCCAACTGCCCAAACCCAACAGCGGCAGCTACGAGTACTCGGTTCAGGGCGAGGGCCATTTCCTCAACGTGCGGTTTATTCCGGAGCTCAACTGGTACCTGTTCGTCGAAAAGCGCGAAGACGGCGCACTGAGCGAAATTCGTCATTCGCTGTACCTCAATTTGCTGATCTGCCTGCTCGTCACCCTGATCGTGCTGGCCCTGCTGAACCGTGTGATCAAGCGCTACCAGCGCCGCATCCACGCCCAGGCCACCCTCGACAGCCTGACCGACCTGCCCAACCGACGCGGCTTCGATCTGCTGGCCGCGCAAGCCATGCATGAAGCGCAGCGCGAGCCGAAACCGCTGACCGCGTTGCTGCTCGACCTGGACCATTTCAAGGCGTTGAACGACACCTATGGCCACCTCGCCGGCGACCAGGTACTGATCGGCTTTGCCCGGGACCTGGAAAGCTGCCTGCGCCATTCCGACATCGTCTGCCGCTGGGGCGGCGAAGAGTTCATTGTGTTGCTCAAAGACACCGATGGCGAGACTGGCCAGATGATCGCCGAGAAAATCCGCCGGCACGTCGAGCAGCAGGACTATGCCTATAACGGTCATTCGCTGAAGCTGACCGTGAGCATCGGCCTCACCACCCTGCAACCTGACGACACCTTGCACACATTGCTGTCCCGGGCGGATCATGCGATGTATCGGGCCAAGCAAACCGGCCGCAACCGCACCTGCGTGCTATCCCACTCAAGCAGTCCACACACCGTTCATGAATAAACCAGATACCTGCCCGGCCTGCGGTGCGCCCAACGATTGCACCCTGGCCGACCCGCGCACCGCCGCACGGGCCTGCTGGTGCTACGGCGTCAGCATCGACCCGGCAGTGCTTGAAGCCTTGCCCGCCGAACTGCGCAACGCCACCTGCCTGTGCCCCCGCTGCGCCGGCGTCGAGGCGCAACTGCAAGCAGGCGCCCGGCCGATCACGTAAGATACGCGGCCTTTTCCTGCCGACGCCCCGTCATGCGTGTAGACCGTTTTCTCAGCAATCTGCCGTGCTTCAACCGCAAGCAGGTGCGCCTGTTGCTGGTGGAAAAACGCGTGCGCATCGATGGCAGTATCGTCAGCGACCCGCACGCCGAAGTCCGCGAATTCAGCCGGGTCGAAGTCGATGGCGCGGTGTTACAGCCTGGCAAGCCCGTGCGTCACTACATGCTGCACAAACCCCCTGGCTGCGTCAGCGCTACCCGCGACCCGGAGCACCCGACCGTCCTCGACCTGATCCACGAGCCGGACAAGGAGGACTTGCACATCGCCGGTCGCCTGGACTTCAACACCACCGGCCTGATGCTCATCACCAACGACGGCAGCTGGTCGCGGCGCCTGACCCAGCCCCAGACCAAACTGCCCAAGGTCTATTACGTCGAGACCGAGCAACTGATCGGCCCCGAATATGCGCGCAAGTTTACCAAGGGCCTGTACTTCGCGTTCGAAGACCTGACCACCCTGCCCGCCAACCTGGAGGTGCTTGGCCCCAGGTCGGCACGCCTGAGCATCGTCGAAGGTCGGTATCACCAGGTGAAGCGCATGTTCGGCCACTTCGACAACAAAGTGCTGCGCCTGCACCGCGAGCGCATGGGGCCGCTGGTGCTCGACAGCTCGTTGAACCCGGGGGAATACCGCCCGCTGAGTGCCCAAGAGATCGAAATGATCTAAGCGGGCTACCGCTGAGCAGAAGTTGTCGAACAATTTGCCAAAGGTACTTGCGCGATGCCTTCGCCCCTGCTTGAATCAGGTCGTCAGCCGAAATGTGACTGATGAGTCACAACATACTTCTAAGAAACTTTTTGCCGGTTAGTGAACCCTCAGGTTCCGCCTCAGACCAGCAAACTGCCCGCCAATAATAATACCCGTCGACCTGCCTTACCGGATCGACATGGGCCTCGCAAAATTCCAGGCATATGCCTACCTGTCACAAAGCTCGTGCAATCTCATTTGCGCGCATACCCGCTTGCCAGGAGTCTTATGACATGAGGCCAGAAATCGCTGTGCTGGATATACAAGGTCAGTATCGGGTTTACACGGAGTTCTATCGCGCAGACGCCGCAGAGAAGACCATCATCTTGGTCAACGGCTCGATGGCCACGACTGCGTCGTTTGCACAAACCGTGAAAAACCTGCATCCGCAGTTCAACGTGGTCTGCTACGACCAGCCCTACGCGGGCAAGTCGAAGGCCCACAACCTGCACGAGAAATTGCTGACCAAGGAAGTCGAAGGGCAGATCCTGCTGGAGCTGATCGATCACTTCGCCGCCGAACACGTGCTGTCGTTCTCCTGGGGCGGCGCCGCCACCCTGGTGGCGCTCGCGCAGCAGCCACGGCGCATCGAAAAAGCCGTGATCAGCTCGTTCTCCCCGGAGATCAATGCGCACATGCTCGACTACCTCGAGCGCGGCATCGACTACCTCGGCAGCCGTGACGGCGACCGTGTCGGCAACCTGGTCAACAGCACCATCGGCAAGCACCTGCCAACGCTGTTCAAGCGCTTCAACTACCGCCACGTCAGCAGCCTGGCCGAGCACGAGTACGGGCAGATGCACTTCCACATCAGCGACCTGCTCAACAGTGACCGCCAGTGCTTCCTCAAGGCGTCAGAGAAGATCAAGGTGCCGGTGCTGTTCATGAATGGCGAATGGGACGAATACACCGCCGCCGACGGCGCGCAACTGTTCGCCAACCACGTGCAGCACAGCACCTTTACCACTCTGGAGGCGACCGGCCACTTCCTCGACATGGAACACAAGGCTGCCTGCCGCGACAGCCGCAACGCCCTGCTCGGCTTCCTCAAACCCGCGCAACATGAAAGCCGAACCCGTTACCACTACGTCCAGGATCACCATGCACTGGCAATCTGAAACAGAGTCATCGCGAGCAAGCCCCTCCCGCTGTGCAGGAGCAAGGCTTGCCCGCGATTGACCGCCGTATGGTTTTTTTGAACGGTTTCACCTGTACTAAAGCCTTGCACTTAAAGAAAAACTTCATTTCCGCGCGCACATCTGGTACAAAGTCAGCCGCTCTGAGCGGGTGTCGTATAATGGCATTACTCCAGCTTCCCAAGCTGATAACGAGGGTTCGATTCCCTTCACCCGCTCCACTCGGATTTCGCACTCGCGTTGTTGTTTTGACGGGAGATGCACGTAAAGAAAAAAACCGGCCTTGATGGCCGGTTTTTTTATTTCCACAGATTCCCCGGCACCACACCCGGACACCTGGAGAACCAGGCGCCCAAGCGCAGCACCCAGCTCAATCAGTCCGTCTCAAGCGTATAGCTCTTGCTCACAAACAACCCCGCGAACAACGACTTGTCTTCCTTGAAGCTGTACGCCTCCTTGAACTTGCCATCGGCAACCAGCTTTTGCGCAATCGCGCATTCCGAGTCGCTGTGCTGCTTGGCCTTGGCGCCGAAGTCGTTCTGGAACGTTGACAGGCCGGCCGCTGCGCAGTAACCGGCGAACTCCTTCTGCTTGGTCGCGGCCTGGTATTCGTCGAAGCCATCCTTGAGTTCATCAAAGCCCTTGTAGGTCAGCGAGTAGCTGGCCACCTTGGCTTTGCGCGCGAAGTTGCCCACGGCTTCGGCGATGACGGTTTGCCCGGTGGAGGTGCTGTAGGCGCCGACGATGAAGCCGCTGAACGCCGCCTTGAGCTGTTCCTGGACGTCGTCCAGCGGCGGTATCGAGGCGAATGAAGCCTCGCGTACGATGCGCCCGACTTCACTGCCGTCGTTGCGGTGTACTACCACGAATTTCATCGAGCCTTCACCGTCATCGGAGCGCTTGAGGGTGAAATCCAGGTCGACCTTGGTGCCGATATCGCCGGTAGCAGCGCTGATGAACGCACCGGTAAACGGCAGGCGGGCGACCATGTTGCTGCCCCACGAGAAGTTTGAGCTGACGACGCGACCGTACTGATCGACCTCGGCCCGCGGCTGGATTTCGTCTGCCACCTCCGACACCAGTACTACGTCACCACCTTTCTGCGAGAGGTAGGGATTGCTCAGGTCCAGGCCCAGCAACTGGACGTGGATCTCGCCGTCCTTGCTGTCGCCGGAGCGACTGACCTTCAGGGCATCGGCCTTGAGGTACACGCCACCCGCTTTGCCGCCACCGGTGGTGGAGGTGATCAGGTAGCGGGACCAGGCGGCCAGGCCGCTTTCCGCCGTATTGGCGTTGAGACCGGCGAGCATGCCCATCATGCTCTTGAGGAATTTGTCAGCGCCATTGGTATTGGCGGCGACCAGGCGGATCTCCGGGGCCTCCACAGTGAGGTTGCCGGACCAGAACGAATAGGATACGTCCCCTTCGTTCAGCACGTTCTCAAGGAAAAACTGTTCCTTGAGTTCGTCGTAATAACCCAGGGTTTCCTTTTTTCCGGCACTGGACAGCATCGAGCCGACAATGCCGAGGATCACCACGCCGGCGACCGCGGCGGCGATGATGATTTGTTTCTTGTTCATCGATTTCATATTGGCGGTGCCTTACTGAATTTGGGCGGAAGCTTGCTGCCAAGCTGTCACGTAGCGCTCGGAGACTTCAGGCGTCCAGCTGAAGTCGATGCCGGCGTTTGGAAATTCCTTGGCCAGCACGGCACCAAACGACACGCGGTCGGCGCAGTGATCCTGCTTGCAAGCCTCTGGATCGCCAACGGCGTATACGCGGAACGTTGGAATCGCACGGCCGTCTTCCAGGGGCAGGTAAGGCGTCATGTTCGCGGCATGGATCACGTACCACTGATCCTCCAGCTCTACATCGGCCTGGACCCGGCCCTTGCGCGGGAAGTCGATTTCATAGAAGTCGCCGCGTTTGCCGGTGACGTGAATCATCATCGGCACCGCCGAGGTCGAGGACGACGGATCGAGCAGGGTCATGGGTGCGGCGAACGTCACCTTGATCCCGGCCATCTGCGCCAGCGCTTCGGTCTCGCGGCCCTTGAACGCGGTCATGCCGTCCTTGAGCTGCTCGTAACGGGCGAGTACGCGGTTGTGCAGTTCAGCCATCTGCTGCTGCTGGCGACGGGCTTCACGCAGACGAGTCTCCTCACGACGCTGGGCGTAGTTGGTGCCTTCACGCGCATCGAAGTAGAACTCGCCACGGTTCTCACCCATGCGATTGCGCACGATCTTGTCCTTGTCGTCGTTGGAGTAGCCGGACGCCGGGTAGAGGGTTTCCAGGTTCTTGGCGATGAACAGGTTCGACAGGTCGACCGTGGTGGGCGAGGTTGCTTTCACCAGTTGATACACCTCCAGCACCGCACGCTTGTACTCCGCCGGATCGAGGGCGAAGCTTTCGTCCGCCGTGATCGCCACGTAGTACGGGTCGCTGCTGAACGGCGACAGGATGCGATAGGTGGAGCGCTGGTAAGCCAGGTACACCTTCATGCCACGCGCCGGGATTTCGCCGAGCTGGAACAGCGCCTGGTCGGCGTTGTTGCTGAGGAATGACAGCGACTTGCCTTTGACGGCGGCACTGATGGACTGATTGAACATCAACCCGCTCGGGTGCACGTAGGTGCGCGACCAGGTGTCCCCGCGATAGGTGTTGGGGATCGACCAGCGCAACTTGTCGAAAGCACCTTCGGCATAACCGGAGATGCCACAGGGCATCGCTGGAGTGGAGGCGAAGGCAAAGCTGGAGTCGTTTTCGTCGATAGCGCTTTTGCTGATCAACCATTTGCAGCCGCTGGCATCTGTGATGCCGACGAGATTCTTGTTGGCCAGGACCAGCGCACGGCCAAGGTCTGCGGACTGCACGGCAGCGACTGCTGCAGGCGGTGCGACGGGGGCTGCGGGTGTTGGCGGGGCTGCTTCTGGGGCTGGGGCCGGGGCGGGGACGGAAACCGGGGCGACAGCGACAGG
>NZ_JZRI01000047.1:0-2071 GCF_000952175.1 Pseudomonas sp. ES3-33
GCGGTTATGCGCAAATACCTGACAGGCTTGTGGGCGTGCATACGCGCAGGAGAAGATTTCGACACGGCCAAGCTTTTCAGCGAAAAACACCTGCTGAAAGCTTGACCGGTAACAGAGTATCTACAGGTGCAAGGGTTAGCGTATTACCACTGCATCTCACCCTTGGCGACCTTGGCACTGAGCTCCAGCGAACTCTCTTCGCCCAGGGTCGGGTAACGTTTTTTCATGGCGGCGATCAGCGCAGCCGAGTCCTTGGCCTTGGCGGTTTCTTCGTCGAAGGCCCGGATATAGTCAGCGGTAAACTGCACAGCCGCCAACGACCGGGTGCTCTCGCCCAGGTAATGGCCGGGCACCAAAGTCTGCGGCTTGAGCGTCTCGATGGACTGCAGCGTCGCCAGCCAATCGGCATGGGACTGTGGGGTTTGGGTGTCGGCCATCCACACATGGATGTTCTGCGCCACCACCACGCCGCCTACCACCGCCTTGATCGACGGGATCCACACGAAGCTGCGATCCGGTTGCCTGCCGTCGAGGCCGATCACCTGCAGTTTGTGCCCCTCAAGCATCAGGCTGTCGCCGTTGAGCACCTGCGGGACGATGGTTTTGGCCGGCACATCCGCACCCATTTTCGGCCCCCAGAAGGCCAGTTTTGCGTCGACCGTCTGCGTGATGTGATCCACAGTCGCCTGCGACGCCAGCACCCGGGCTTTCGGAAACGCGGCGGTCAGGGTGTCGAGGCCAAAGTAGTAATCGGGATCACCGTGGCTGATGTAGATCGTGGTCAGTTGCTTGCCGCTGGTGCGAATTTTCTGCACCACTTGTTCGGCCTGGGATTTGCCGAATTGCGCGTCCACCAGCACCGCGTCTTTCTCGCCGCTGACGAGCACCGAACTGACCGGGAAAATTGCCTCGGTACCCGGGTTGTAGACGTCCAGCGTAAGGGGCGCCGCGAGGGCGTGGGCTGCCAGGCCGAACGTGACGCTGGCCAGCAGAATACGTTTGAGGGAAGTGAAACCGATCATGTAGGGCTCCGATGCCGATTGCCGTATGTGGCGATGCGACAGAGCTTAGTTGCCTGCACTGGTACAAAAAATGCGATGCTGCGACATAGTTTGTTTCTAAAATCGGGCAAATCATGGATCGACTTCAAGCAATGCGGGTGTTCGTCTCGGTGGTCGACCTCGGCAGCCAGTCGGCTGCAGCCGATCACCTGGACCTTTCGCGGCCGGTGGTCTCACGTTATCTGGCGGAGCTGGAGGATTGGGTCGGCGCGCGGCTGATGCACCGTACCACGCGCAAACTGAGCCTGACGGCGGCGGGCAGCGAGATACTGCCGCGCTGTCGGCAAATGCTCGAGCTGTCCAGCGACATGCAGGCGGCGGTCACCGAGCCGGACGAGGCGCCCCGCGGTTTGCTGCGCATCAGCGTCAGCACCTCGTTCGGCCAGGCGCAATTGGCGGACGCCATGGCGGCGTTCGTCAAGCGCTACCCTGGCGTCAGCATCGACCTGCAGATGCTCGATCGCACGGTCAACCTGGTGGACGAACGCATCGACCTGGCCATCCGCACCAGCAACGATCTGGACCCGAACCTGATCGCGCGGCGGCTGACAGTTTGCCGTTCGGTCATCTGCGCCTCCCCGGCGTATCTGCACGAGCACCCGGCGCCGCAGCGGGTCGAGGAGTTGAGCGAACACAATTGCCTGACCCACTCCTACTTCGGCAAAAGCCTCTGGCACTTCGAGCAGGACGGCGAGTCGCAGTCGGTGACGGTGCAGGGCAACATCAGCGCCAACGAGGCAAGCACCCTGCTGCGCGCCACCCTGGCCGGCGCCGGGGTGGCGATGTTGCCGAGCTACCAGGCGGGCGTGCACATTGTCAGTGGCGAGTTGATCCGCTTGTTACCCCAAGCCGAACCGCGGCAGATGAACATCTACGCGGTGTACGCGTCCCGCAAGCACATGCCGACGACGTTGCGCTGCATGCTGGATTTCCTGGTGCTGCGGTTTCCGCAAGAGCCGGTGTGGGATGTCGAGTTGGATCGACTGTAGGGCTGTCTCTTATACACATCT
>NZ_JZRI01000048.1:0-1965 GCF_000952175.1 Pseudomonas sp. ES3-33
TTTCGCTGGCATCGGTGAAGCTGTCATCGACCGGGGTGACGCTGATGTTCAGGGTCGAGGTGACATTGCTACCGGAACCGTCGGTGACGGTGTAGCTGACCACTGGCACGCTGCCGTTGTAGTTGGCGGCCGGGTTGAAGGTGTAGGCGCCATTGGCTCCGATCACCAAGGTGCCGACGTTGGCGATGGTCGCCGTTGTGCCAGCGGCGTAGGTGTTCGCACCGATGGTGAAGTTGAGCACGCTGACCGGGCCGTCGACGCTGGAAGTCCCGGTCAGCACGCTGCCGGTAACGGCAGTGTCTTCAAGGGTGGACACTCTTTCGCTGGCATCGGTGAAGCTGTCATCGACCGGGGTGACGCTGATGTTCAGGGTCGAGGTGACATTGCTACCGGAACCGTCAGTGACGGTGTAGCTGACCACTGGCACGCTGCCGTTGTAGTTGGCGGCGGGAGTAAAGGTGTACGCCCCGTTCGCCCCGATCACTAAGGTGCCGACGTTGGCGATAGTCGCCGTACTGCCGGCGGTGTAAGTACTCGTGCCGATGGTGAAGTTGACCACGGTCACGTTGCCGTCGACGCTCGAGGTACCCGTGAGGACGCTGCCGGTAACGGCGGTGTCTTCCAGGGTGGACACGGTTTCGCTGGCATCGGTGAAGCTGTCATCAACCGGTGTGACGCTGATGTTCAGGGTCGAAGTGACATTGCTACCGGAACCGTCAGTGACGGTGTAGCTGACCACTGGAACGCTGCCGTTGTAGTTGGCGGTCGGAGTAAAGGTGTACGCCCCGTTCGCGCCGATCACCAAGGTGCCGACGTTGGCGATAGTCGCCGTACTGCCGGCGGTGTAAGTACTCGTGCCGATGGTGAAGTTAAGCACGCTGACCGGGCCGTCGACGCTCGAGGTACCCGTGAGGACGCTGCCGGTAACGGCAGTGTCTTCAAGGGTGGACACTCTTTCGCTGGCATCGGTGAAGCTGTCATCGACCGGGGTGACGCTGATGTTCAGGGTCGAGGTGACATTGCTACCGGAACCGTCGGTGACGGTGTAGCTGACCACTGGCACGCTGCCGTTGTAGTTGGCGGCCGGAGTAAAGGTGTACGCCCCGTTCGCGCCGATCACCAGGGTGCCGACATTGGCGATGGTCGCCGTTGTGCCGGCGGTGTAGGTGTTCGCCCCGATGGTGAAGTTGAGCACGCTGACCGGGCCGTCGACACTCGAGGTACCCGTGAGGACGCTGCCGGTAACGGCAGTGTCTTCAAGAGTGGACACCGTTTCGCTGGCATCGGTGAAGCTGTCATCGACCGGGGTGACGCTGATGTTCAGGGTCGAAGTGACATTGCTACCGGAACCGTCGGTGACGGTGTAGCTGACCACTGGCACGCTGCCGTTGTAGTTGGCGGCCGGAGTAAAGGTGTACGCCCCGTTCGCGCCGATCACCAGGGTGCCGACGTTGGTGATAGTCGCGGTGCTACCAGCTGTGTAGGTGTTCGTACCAATGGCGAAGTTGACCACGGTCACGTCGCCGTCGACGCTCGAGGTACCCGTGAGGACGCTGCCGGTAACGGCAGTGTCTTCAAGGGTGGACACCCTTTCGCTGGCATCGGTGAAGCTGTCATCGACCGGGGTGACGCTGATGTTCAGGGTCGAAGTGACATTGCTACCGGAGCCGTCAGTGACGGTGTAGCTGACCACCGGCACGCTGCCGTTGTAGTTGGCGGCTGGAGTAAAGGTGTACGCCCCGTTCGCGCCGATCACCAAGGTGCCGACATTGGCGATGGTCGCCGTGCTGCCAGCGGTGTAGGTGTTCGCACCGATGGTGAAGTTGAGCACGCTGACAGGGCCGTCGACGCTCGAGGTACCCGTGAGGACGCTGCCGGTAACGGCAGTGTCTTCAAGGGTGGACACCCTTTCGCTGGCATCGGTGAAGCTGTCATCGACCGGGGTGACGCTGATGTTCAGGGTCG
>NZ_JZRI01000049.1:0-30692 GCF_000952175.1 Pseudomonas sp. ES3-33
ACCCCCAACTCTGGGGGCTGGGGCCCGATGGGATTTTGCGCAAGACGCCGCCCTCTCTCACCTGCACGCCCGTGCGCCGGGCCTATGCGGGGCATTTTCGCTTTCTGGTACGGAAGTTGCCGAAACCCCTCTCAACTGACCCATCCCCAGGGGACAGGTCTCCAATAGAGGGAATACTCATGCACCCTTTACTGTCCAAAACTGCGGCCGCCCTGGTCGTCAGTGCTCTGGCTCAAGGCGTCGCCCAGGCGGCGCTGTTTGCAGTCGATCCCGGACCCTATCTACCTGGCAACGGTGGCTTCGCCGCCTGGTATCAGGACACGCACGGTCGAACCCTCGACCTGTGCCTGTCCAAGGCGGTAAGTTCGCGGGTTCCCGGCGCGCCGGGCGCGCCGACCTACATGTGTAGCCTGCTGCCCACCCCCGGTGTGTTTGACGATGCGCAGCCCATCGTCTTCCCCAGCAACTTCCCGGACGAAGCCTTCTGGTTTACCGCCGACACGGCAATCGTCGACGCCGCACGGGGGATTAACCTGTCATTTGGCACGGCCATTGAAGCGGCCTTCGCTGCCGGAGACCCGATGGAAGGCGACCAGGTCAGCTTTGCCCGGGTGCGGATTCGCGTCGACGTGCCCCTCGCCGGCACCTACGTGATCACCCACCCCTATGGCGTCGATGTGTTCAACATCGACACCCCCGGGCGGCGTGCGATCAACATGACCCGGGACATCGGCATCGGCTCGCCAAAAACCTACGACGGCGCCCTCAAGGGCGATGTCGGGCCTTTTCTGCGCAGCGTCAACGGCCCCTACTCCGAGACCAACCCGCTGACCGGCAGCGCCGAACAGTTCGTCGGCGACCCCAACCTTACCGAAGCCGTAACCGGCAGCCCGTTCAACACCAACTTCGTGCGCATCGAAGGCCCTAACGGCCTGGACCTTCGTACAACGCTGTTTTCGATCTCGGGCAAATTGTCGACCTTGGTTCGCCCAACACCCATGATCGCCCAGCGGAGTACCTACTCACGCACCGCCGGTGAAAGCGCGCCGGTGGCCCAGCAGGACGTGTTCGTAATGGCGCCACCGCCACCGGCGAGCGTGACCCTCTCCAGCAGCACCCCGGTCCTGAACCTGAGTGAAGCCGACACCACCGGCAACTGGTACGCGCAGTCGTCGGCCAACCCGACCTTGCCGACCACCTTGCAAGTGACCGCCGACAACCACCTGGCCATTCCCAGCAGCACGCCGACCACCCTGCCCATGGCTCTGACCGACCTGGTGGTGATCCAGCGGGCCGAGTACAGCCTGAGTTCCGGGCAACTGACCCTCGTAGCCTCCACCAGCGATGAAACCTCGCCGCCAGTGCTCACGGCAACGTCAGGCAGTGGTGCCGCCATCGGCGCCCTCAGCGGCGAAGGCGCGGTGAAAACCCTGGCCACCGGTATCTCGCCGATTCCACCGTCCCGGGTTCGTGTGACGTCATCCAATGGCGGCAGCGACACCGAAGAAGTGGTCATCGTGCAATGAACGCTCACATGCCCAGATCCTCATCAGGAGGCATCATGAACAATTGGCCACGCCTGGCGCTCAACGCCCTGGGACTGACTCTATCGCTGTCCGGCAGCGCGTTCGCGCAACTCGCCGCCGTCGACCCGGGCCCTTATACCTTTGCCACGGGGAAATTCCCCATGTGGTACCAGGACAACAATCAACTCTCGATGGAACTGTGCCAGTCCCGGGCCGCCAGCTCGCGAGTGCCGGCCTCGGTACCGCCGGCCTACATGTGCACCCTGCTGCCGGAACCGGGTATTTACGATGACACCCAACCCATGGTGTTCCCGGACAACTGGCCACCGGAAGCCTTCTGGTTTCTCGCCGAAACCGCAATCCCCGATAACGGCGCCGGCTATGGCGTAGACGCCTACGTGGCCGGGATCGAAGCGGCATTCGCTTCAGAGAACCCCATAGATGGCGACCAGCAAAGCTTTGCTCGGATTCGCATCCGGGTGAACATTCCCACGGCGGGTGTCTACACCATCACCCACCCTTACGGTGTGGAAACGGTCAACGTGACGGCGCCTGGCCGTCGTGCGATCAACATCACCCGCGACATCGGCATCGGCGCACCGGGCAATTTCACCGGTGCGGTGAATGGCGCCATAGGCCCATTCCTGCGCAGCATCAACGGCCCCTATACCGAGGTGAACCCGGACACTGGTGGCGTGGAAACCTTCGTCGGCGACCCGAACCTAACCGAGCAAGTCACCGGCAGCCCGAACGACACCAACTTCCTGCGGGTCACGGGGCCTGCGGGCACCATCCAGACCAACCTCTTCACCGTGGCAGGCAAGGTACTTGACGCTCGTGCGCAAACTCCGGTCGAGTTGGACCGCGCGACTTACCGGCGCACCACCTCAGGTGGCAGCAGCAACGTGCGCGTCGAAGTGTTCGCCAAGGCCGGCAACGGTTCGTCCCTGTGCTTCCGAGAAAGCGTGGCGCTGGTTCCTGGACCACCGCTGTCGCCCTGCCAGACCAGCCTGCTTGGGGACAACACCGGGCTATTCTTCGGTCAACGCCAGGCCATTGGGCCGGTGCCTCCGGTCATAGTGGTCACCGCCTCCAACCCGGCAGGCACTACCCGGCCGACAGCCGTATCGAGCAAGCTCACCGACGTGGTGAAAATCCAGACCGCACGCTACAACTGGTCTAACCACAGCCTGCTGATCGAGGCCACCTCCACCGATGAAGTGGCCATTCCGGACATGGTCGCGCAAGGCTACGGACGCCTGTCGAAATCAGGCACCCTGCAGAAAATCACCATTGCCGACCTGACTCAGCCGCCCGCCGCGGTGACGGTAAAATCCGCGGCCGGCGGCAGTGACACCGAGCCAGTCGTGGTGGTCGGCAGCGCGCCGAACGCCGGCGAAAACCAGCCTCCGCTGGCCGTCGCCGACAGTGGCAGCACCAGCTTCGGCGTACCCATCACCCTCAACCTGCTGACCAACGACAGTGACCCCGACGGCAACGTGCCGCTGAGCATCACAGCGTTGACCCAACCGGCTGCGGGCCAGGGCACCGTGGCATTGAGCGGCGCAACTGCAGTGGTCTACACCCCCCCTGCGGTGGTCAATGCCCCGCTGACCACCACCTTCACCTACAAGGCCCAAGACATCAAAGGCCTGGCCTCGACCGCTCCGGCGACCGTGACCATCACCGTTGCGCCTAACCAGGCACCGGTGGCGGTGAACGACGCCATCGCCACCCTGGGCGTGGCAGTGCCGATCAACGTGCTGGCCAACGATACCGATCCGGAAGGCAACCTGCCGCTGGCAATCGCCGGCTTCACCCAACCACCAGCGACTCGCGGCAGTGTCACCAGTAACGGCACGGTACTGACCTACACCCCACCGGCCACCGTGACCACGGCTTTCACCACGACCTTCACCTACACCGTGCGGGATAGCTTCGGTGCTGTCTCAGCGGCCCCGGCGACGGTCACCGTGCAAGTCTCGCCACGGCCTGCGGCGGAGAACTTCACAGTGACCACGGCCACGGTGTCGGCACGCTCCAACAACCGCTTCACCTGGGACTTTGCCGGCACCAGCTCGGTGATCACCGGCAACACCATCACCGTCCAGGTCAGCACCCCGACGGGGCTGGTGACCCTGGGTACCACCACGGTGCCGGTGACCGGTCGCTGGCGGTTGACGGTCAGCAACAGCACCACGGTGATCCCGTCGGCGAACCCGACAGCCACCATCACCTCGTCCCAGGGCACCGTGCGTACGGTGTCGGTGACGGCGAACTGAGCCCTCGCCCCGTCAACTCCTCGAGTTGACGGGGCCAGCCTCTTCTCACAGGACAACGCCATGAAAACGTCGACCGCCACCCTGCTCTGCCTGCTTCTGCTCTGCAGTGGCGCTGGTGCGCGCGCAGACGACCTGATGGACAACGACGACCTGGCCCCCGCCACCGACCTCGGCGAGCTGCCACCGCCGGTTGGCCAGCAGGCGCTGATCGACCAGAACGGCCAGGCCAACGTTGCGCTGCTGCAACAGAACGGCCAGTCGCTGCTCGGCAGCATCGTCCAGTCGGGCAGTAATCAGGAGGCGTTCATTCTTCAGCAAGGTAACGACCTGATGGCCCTGATCACCCAGCAAGGTTCGGGCAATAACGCCGGCATCACCCAGACCGGCAGCCACAACCGCGCGCAGATCTCCCAGAACGGCAACAACAACGACGCCACCATCGACCAGGCCGGCACGGGGCTTTCCAGCGCCGTCACCCAGTCGGGTAATGGCATGAGCGTTTCGGTCAAACAATATCGCTAAAGCACTGCACTACCCGGAGGTTTCATCATGTTCAAACTGACGCCCCTCACCGCCGCCATCCTGGTCATTGTCAGTGCCCAGGCCATGGCCGACGACAGTGTCTCGACCCAGAGACAATTCGGTGATGCCAACATCGCCAATGTGAAGCAGACCCAGGCCCCGTTCAGCACCGCAACCGAGCAGCAGTTCGGCCAGGGTAACGACGCGATGGCGGTGCAGGACACTGCAAGCAGTAGCATCGACCAGAATCAGGTCGGTGATTACAACGCCGGCTATGCCGAGCAACTGTTCGAGGACGGCAGCACCATCGTGCAACGGCAGGTGGGTACGTTCAACAACACCCATGCCAGTCAGTCTGTTGGCTTGACCGGCAACGAAGCGCTGCAACAGCAACAGGGTAACGGCAACTTTTCGTTCATTTACCAGGACAGCCAGCAAGGAGCCTCGGGCCAGACCTTTCAAAACGGTGACAGCAACGTGGCTTACATCGAACAGATGGAAGTGGGCGATGCGAATGTCGCCACCGTGGTGCAGTACGGCACCGCCAACTATGGGACCGCCGAACAGGTCGGTCACTCGGGAGGCCAAATTGCGATCAACCAGAATGGCGGCGACAACTATGCCTACGGCGATCAGCGCAGCGGCGTTGGCGGCACCGTGACCATCAGCCAGTTCGGCGACATGAACGGCAGTGAAGTCTGGCAGTTCGGTCAAGCCGCCAGCCAGGTTATCGTCGATCAATACGGGCAGGCCAACGAAGCCATCGTCGACCAGAGCTTTGGGCAAAACAACTACGCCCAGGTCGTGCAAGTCGGCGACCTCAACGCCCTCTACGCCGACCAGTTCGAATCCATCGGCTCGACCCTGGCGTTGTACCAACAAGGCACCAACAACATCCACTTCACCTACCAGAGCGGCGACAGCCACGTACTCAATGCCAGCTCCGTAGGTAACGAGAACAAGGTCTACGCCAGCAACTGGAAAGGCCCACAATCCGGTGGCCAGTTCGGCACCAACCAGCGCGCCACCGTCAACCAGACCGGCAATGCCAACATCGCCAACTTCACCCAGACCGGCGCCGGTCACATCATGACCACCAACCAGAGCGGCCTGGGCAACAAGACCACGGTCAGCCAGGCCGAGTCCTACAACGAGCTGTACTTCGACCAGAACGGCACCGACAACATCCTCATCGCCGACCAGCGCGGCACCACCAACCTGATCCAGGGTTCCTCCACCGGCACCGGCAACAGCAGCGAGTTCGACCAGTCGGGCAGCGGCAACCAGGCATTCACCACACAGATGTATGGCAGTGACAACCAGATCACCGTCAAACAGGCCGACAGCATGAACGTGGCATATGTGACCCAGGGCGGAACCGGGAACATTGCCAATGTTGATCAGAGCGGCGTGTCGCAGATGGCGACGGTGCAGCAGTTTGGGGGGGCTAACCAGGCGACTGTATTGCAGCAATAACTGATAGGGGGGTACCAAAACCGCGGCCTGAAGGTCGCGGTTTTTTTGCTTGCGCGGTTCTGGTCTGCCCCAAAAATATCGAACATCAATCATGACTTTTGGAGGGCAGACCATTCTCCAGGAGCTCAATGTAGGAGCTGAATGTAGGCACTGACCGTAGGAGCTGAATGTAGGCACTGACCGTAGGAGCTGACCGTAGGAGCTGACGAGTGAAACGAGGCTGCGATCTTTTGATCTGGTTGAGCCACCACCAAGATCAAAAGATCGCAGCCTCGTTTCACTTGGCAGCTCCTACAGTTTGGTCGCGTAGGAGTCGCGTGTGCACTGCAAATTCGCGTGGGAGCAAGGCTTGCCCGCGATGGTCTTTGAGTTGAAAGATGTGTTGGCTGACACTCTGTCATCGCGGGTAAGGCTTGCTCCCACAGTACTGTGTGTGGGGTCAGGGAAGACTGGGGCTGCTTCGGTTACTCTTCCTCGCCTTCCGGTACTACGCGGTTCTGCGACAGGTAGCGTTCCATGGTTTCGTTCTGTGGCGGTGCCGAGTTGTCGCCGGCGACCTGCCACATTTTGCGTTCAATGCCCTGGGACAACAGGTGGCCGACCGCCGATTCGATGGCCGACAACACGCACAACTGCGCCGGCTCGTTGGTGGTGTAGCCCACTTCGGCCTCGAGCAGTTTCTTGAACTCGATGAACTTGAACACTCCCGCACTGCGGGCCACGGAGTAGATGGTCTTGCTGGTCATCACGTTGGCCAGGACCTGGCCGCTGCGCACGTCCACCGCCCGCAGGTTGACGGTGACCTGGTCGACCCGATACTCGCGGGAGATGTCGATGCCCAGGTAACGGGCCCCTTCCCCGCCGCTGCGCACATTGGTGTCATAGGCGATGATGCCGCCTTCGAGCATCATGTTCGCCGCCTGCAACGGCGGCAGTTCCGCCTGGATGTTCATCGGCGTGTTCGGCTTCTTTTGCGAAGCGCGAATGATCTTGCGTTCGGTCAGCAGGTTCTGCAGCCCTTCACGCTCCAGCACCACGAACCAGCCGCTGGATTGCATGGCGTCCATCAGCATGCTCGCCGCACCCTGGGTCACGCTGGTGGAAAAGGAGCTGGCCGGGGTGGGTTTGTACTGCCCGGTCTGGTCGCGAAAACCGTAGACTACGGCCATCAAGCGGCCCTTGGGACGCGGCAGCTTCATTAAGTCGTAGTAGGTTGACGCCCTGGGTGTCAGGGTCGGGGTTTCGCTGTCCTGCTCGGCCGGCATCGGTTCGCGCAGGCTGCAACCCTGCAAGGCCGCCAACAGCATCCCTAGCACAATTATTTTTTTCATGTCCGTTACTCCCCATCAGTCCTTGGCTCAAGGAGCCAGGCCGTTCACCAGGATTTCCGAAATTTCGCCGGTCGCTCGGTCCGTCACTTCAATGGTCAGTGCGCCCGAGTCGTCGATGACGTTGACGATAAAAGCGTCGGTGGACAGGCTCCCCGCGTTGCCGGTGGAGATGTTGTCCAGCAACTGCCCCAGCAGGCGCGATTGCAACTGGCTGCTGAAGCGCTCGAGGGCCGAGGTGCCGGCGATCGCGGTGCGATCCTTGAGGTCCGGGTCGTCGTAGTCGTTCTGCGCCTGGGCGTTGTTAAGTAGCCAGGTGCCGTTCAGCGGGTTGCCGCCGAACGAGGGGTTGACCGGCGTGTACACCAGTTCAGTGGCCTGGACCACACCGCAACTGGTAATCCCGAGCAGCCACATGCCTGCCCACGCGAGGCCGCTGCGCTGCGAAAACAATGTCGTCTTCATAATTCGTCCCTCTCAAGGTCCGTGGTGTCTTGCAACAAGGCTTCCAGCTTGCGCTGGACAATCTGTCCGCGAACCCAGTCGGCGGCGTCATAAGCCTCGTCCTTGAGCTCCACGGTATTCGGCGGTAGAAAGCGCCGGTAAACCAGTCTCTGTTGGTATTCCACGGTCACCAGGCTGCCCCAGCGTGCCGAAGGTCGTTCGCGTACCACCAGGTTGAAATCCATCGGGCTGGTGGCTCGCAGGCGTTCACTGAACGAGTAGTAGAATTCGTGGCCGATGTGCGAGATCGTGTCATCGACGATGAAGCCCATCATTTCGTCCTCTTCCCCTGCCGAGGCGAACGGCAGCACCAGCACCAGGGCCATGGCGGCCAGCCATTGGCGGTTCATGGCTGCAACGCCCCGGGTGCGCTGGACTGACCTTTAGCCGGACCCGACGCGCCATCGAGGAAGGCTTTCTCGGCGACAAACTGCCAGTCCTTGTAACTGGCCATGCCGGTGAAGTCGGACCACTGGCTGGGGAAATCGACCTGTTTGAGCGGCTTGTCGGTAGACGGGCTGTTGAGGCCGGTGATGCGTCCATCGAAGCCCCGTTGAAGGCTCCACTCACCGCCGCCGATCGGGTCTGGATAGAGCTGGCGGATATGGTGCCTGGGCGTTGGAAAACGCTGGTCGTCCAACAGGTCCTCGAGCTCCTTGGGGTACTGCGCCAGGCCCGGCGAACTGCGGTAATAGCTGCGCAGCGCCTGTGCATATTGGGTGCCGACCCAGAGCAGCTGTTTCTCGCGGTCACGCCGCGATGCGGTCGACCACAGCTCGCCGGCGCTGGCCAGGCCCATGCCCATGACCATGATCAGGAACAACACGCCCAGGTAGGTGAAACCGCCCTCTGCGGACGGCCTACCACTCGGAATAAAGGCTGCCATCACGTGCCCTCCCTGTGGCTCCACTCTTGATGTCGGCAACACCGCCCGCCACACCCTCCGGCGGCGCGACCATGACCCAGGCATCCTTGCGCTCGACGATCGGGTCCATCGGTGGGTTACGCAGGTAACGCTGCTCGACCAGTTGCTCGATGGAGTCGGGATAACGCCCGGTATCGCCGTAATAGTGGTCCAGCGCCTCACGCATCGCCGACAGGCTCTGGCGCAGGGTGGTCTCTTTCGATGTTTCCAGGCTGTTGAAATAACGGGGCAAGGCAATAGTCATCAGGGTTGCGATGATTGCCATGACCACCATCAATTCCAGCAGGGTAAATCCCTTTTGCCGACGCATGATTTCACCACTCCCTATAGGCGACGCCGTTGAGCCCCTTGCCGCGAGCCTGGGAATAGACGTCAAAGACGTCCTCCCCCTCACGCGGGTTCTGGGCCGAACTGTCATAGGCGCGCAAACCCCAACCGCCCTCGTCGTCACGCTTGACCGACGCCAAAGGGTCGTGAGGAATGCGCCGTAAAAAGTAGAACTTGGCGCCCTTGGCACTGCGCACATCGCGCACGCCTTCCACCAGCACTTGCAGGTTCGGTGGGTAGCCGCTGCTGTTCAGCGACTTCTCGATGTAGCCGGCATCGAATGCGCGCTTGTAGGCATCGATGGCATCGCGAATCTGGTACAGCGCGGTGCGCAGGTCCTGCTCTTTGCCCCGGCGCACCACGGTCTCGGTCAGCGGCGCGGCCATGCCGGCCAGCAGGCCGATCAGGGCCAGCGTCACCACGACTTCGATCAGGGTAAAACCGCGTTGCGAGGCGTTCATGATCAAGGCTTCTCGACGACGACACGGGTGGCGACCACCGGCGTGCCCATGGTTTCGGTGCGGATCGCGGTGTCCATCGAGCGGTCCGGGGCCTGGATGTGCATGCTGGTTTCGGTGCCGGTAGGGAACTCCATGTCCGAGGGGCTCTGATATGGCAGGTTGCGCACGATGCGCGGGGTGATGGACAGCACCAGCTCCGATTTGCTGACGTCGTCGCGGTTGCTGCCGAACAGGCGGCCCAGGCCTGGAATATCGCCAAGGCCGGGGATTTTGTTGCCGTTGCTGCCATGGTCATTGCGCACCAGCCCGGCGAGGATCTGCGTTTCGCCGTCGTGCAGGCGCAAGGTGGTCTGGGCATTACGGGTGTCAACCTGAACCGGGATGGTGCCCTGGCGGGTCGGTTCCAGCGGGGTCGCGTTGCTGACCTCCAGGGCGATCTTGATCGCCACTTCGTTGTTCAGGTGCACGATGGGCTGCACTTCGAGCTTGAGACCGACATCCAGGTAGGTCACGCTTTCGGTGATCACCGGGCCCTGGGTCGAAGGCACCGAAGTGGCGCTGATGATCGGCACACGCTGGCCAATGTGGATGCGTGCCTGCTCGCGGTTGCTGACCCGAATCACCGGGCTGGCCAGGGTATTGATGTCCTTGTCCTGGGCGTTGATCTTGGCTTGGGGCGAAGGCGAAATCGAGATCCGGCTGGAGTTGATGCCTCTGAGCTGGTCGAGCACCGACACCGCCTGGCCGTCACTGGTGAGCACGCCAAAGGTATTGGGCCACTGCAAGCCGAGATCGAGGATGCGCTGGCGAGCGACCTCCATGACTTCCACTTCCAGCACCACTTCGGGGTTGGATTGGTCTTGCGATTGCAGGAGTTTTTCCGCCATGCGAATCGCGTCTTCGCTGTCGCGCATGGTCAGGGTGTTGAGGCGTTCGTCGACGAACACGTCGCGGGTCTTGAGCATGGTCTTGATCATGTTCAGCGCGGTGTTGGCATCGATGCTGGTCAGGTAGAAAGTGCGCATCACCAGCTCTTGATAGTCCTTGAGCTTCTGCGGCGAGTCGGGGTAGATCAGCAGGGTGTTTTCGTTCACCACTTTCTGGTGCAGCTGGTTCTGTTGCAGCAGCAGTGCCACGGCGTCTTCGATGCGCACGTCACGCACGAAGATGGTGGCTTTCATGTCCGGGCGCAGGTCCTTGTCGAAGATGAAATTCAGCCCGGCGACCTGGGACAGCACTTCGAAGATGGTCTTGAGGTTGGCATCGCGAAACTCCAGGGTCACCGGCCGATCGAGGCGAGTGCGCAGCTGCGGGTACTGCACGACGTTACGGCTCTGCACCAGGCGGATGCTGCTTTGCAGCTCCAGGGCGCCTTCGTTTTTCGGGTCCAGCTCGAGGATCTGCTTGACCTGGCGGTCGGCGGCGTAGATGTCGCCACGGCGCAGGTCGCCCCGGGCCAGCTCGAGTTTTTCATCCTGGCTGCGCATGTGTTCAAGCTGGCTCAGGGATTCCTGGGCGCGCCGGTTGTTCGGTTCGATGGTCAGTACCCGGCCATAGCCCATGCGGGCGGAGGCAAAATCACGCTGGGCGCGGTCCATGTCGGCCTGGGTCAGCAGCGCCGTCACCGCCCGGGCGCGGCTGCTGTTCAAGGCCAGGTGCAGCTCGGTATCACGAGGATTTTCGCGCAGGCCTTCCTCGATTCGGGCCAGGCCGGCTTCGTACTGTCCCGACTCAATCAGGTCGGATGCCTCCTGCTTGGCTACCTGCGCGGAACTGCACGCGGCCAATCCTGCACACAGGCAGACAAGGCTTATAAGCAAACGGGATCGGTTCATTGCGTGCTCCCCACAGACAGCGTCTGAGACAAATGCAAAGGCAGGTAAACGAAGCTCAGTTCCACATCGGAAATGCCCTCGATCCGCCACGTTTCGTCGATCACGTCCCCTTTGCGCACGACGTATATTTTTTCGCCGTTCTGCAGAAATACCTGCAGATCGGTACGGTCATCCAGCCTGCCCACGAACTGGAAAGGCATGGGCGGTGCGCTAGGGGCTTGCACCACCGGGGTGACGTTGACGGGTTGTTCGGTGACGACGGCGAGGGTCGGCGCCGCTTTCCAGCTGCGGGCGGCGAACAGGTCGCCGGCCGGGCTCAGGTCCTTGATCTGCACGGGTTTGCCAGCAGCGGGTGCAGCCGGCAAGGCGCCGCTAACCCTGGCTTTGGCCGGGCTGCCTACAACAGCGACGGTGTCGTCGCCCTCCTCAGTCGACTGGAAGAACTCGCTCCCCCAGGTGAGCGCTGCGGCAACCCCGAGGAATGCCAGCCAGCCCACTACGCGTTGGCTTTTCATCACGACCTCGACAGGTAAAGGGTCATGCGGATCCGCCCGGTGAGGTCGGTGTCGGCGATCTTCTTGCGCTGGAACTCCACGTCCTCTACCACCACGGCCGGCAGCTGGCCGAGCAAAGCGTGCAGGAAGCGCCGCAGTTGCGGATAGCTGCCGCGCACCGGCAGGAGGATCTGATAACGCGCCAGGTGGGTCTTGGGATCGATGCCCAGGGAGTATTCACCGCGGGCCAGGGTGATACGTTCCTGGGCGGCCAGGGCGTAGATCTTGTCGATGGCAACCGTTGCCTGGGGCTGTGACGGCAGCTTGCTGCGGAAGTCATCGAGCTGGCGCTGCGGCACCACTGGCGCAGCCACGCTGCCCTCTTCAACCTTGGCCAGGTATTCGCCGGCTTCCCGGGTCTGCTGGCTGAGCTGTTGCAGCGACTGCCAGTCCGGCAGCAAACCTGCCAGGCCATACACCAGCGCCAGCAGCACCAGGGCAATCCCGGCAAGCCCGGGCACACCGAGGCCTTGCAGGTATTCGTGGACGATCAATCTAGGGATTTGCATCGCCGATCTCCCAGGTAGCCGACAGGTTGAATTGCACCGGATGCTCCGGCACGTTGGCGACGATTTCGTGGCTCAGCAGCGACACATCGGACAGCTCGTCGCTGGCTTCGAGGCGCCGGTGGAAATCGAGCATCGCTTCCAGGTCCCGCGCTTCAGCAGTGATGCGTACCTGGCCCTTGCGAGCGTCGGGGGTCAGGGTCAGCAGGGCAATGTTGTCCCGGGGCATGCTTTCCAGGGTGGCGAACAGGTGTTCCCAGGGGCGGCGCAATTGCTGCGAGACCTTGCGCATTTCGGCCAGGTTTTGCGCCTGTTCGCGGATCTGCGCCGGGGTCAGGCTGAGCTTGGTACCCGTGTCACCGGTCAGTACTCGCTGGGCCGTTTGCAGATGACCTTGCTGCTGGCTGGATTGGTCGCTGACGTGCTGGCCGAGCGCCACGCAAGTCAGCGCCAGTACCACGCCGGCGGCCAGCAGGCTCCAGCCCAAGGGACCGGAACGGCGACGTGGCTGGAAGTCGAGCATCAGGGCGCGCATGTCAGGCCACCGCCCGGGACATGACGTACAGGCTGTCGCGTACGGCTGTCCGGTCCTCTTCAAGGGTGCGCAGGTGAACACCCGGCACCTCGGGGTGCGAATCGATGCGTGCCGGCGCATGCAGGTAAACATTCAGCGGGCGGTCGCTGGTGGAGGCTTGCAGCTGGCTTTCGCGACCGATCAGCGCCGCCAGCGCGGCATCGCTGTCACTGCTGCCCACCGAACGCACCGACGCCCAACGCCCTTCCCGCGCCACCAGCAACACGCTGCGCACCGGCTCGGCGACCACGAAGAGAAAATCGCCGGCGTCAAAGCTCGAATCGAAGTGATTAAAAGCGGCCATCAGGTAGGGCTGCACCGAACGCAGCTTCAGGCCCCGGGCGCCGGCCAGCGTACGCAGGCGCTCGAGCAGGTCCTGCGGCAGCGCGGCAGCGATACGGTCGTAACCCGCAGGCTCGGCCGACAACACCAGGTTCCAGGGCTGAGTCGGCACACCGTAAAGGTCTTCGAAGCACAGTTGGGCGAAGCCACGCAGTTCCTCGGGGCTGTTGATCTGATCGCTCCACGGCACCAGGCAGAAGCGGCTGAAGTGCCCCGACACGACCACGCTCAACTGCGCACCGGCAGCGGCATGTTCGCCCAGCAGGCGGTCCAGGGTTTCCAGAGCGACGGCCCAGGCATGGAAGCCTTCGTCGATGAAACCGACGCTGCCAAGCCACAGGGTGTCGCTGCCCTGGCGCCGGCCCAGGCCAACGCCACTGGCGCCGAGTACGGCGACAAAACGATCACGAGACAAAAGTGACACGATTGATCTCCTCAAGCGTGGTCCGCCCTTCCTGCACCAGTTCCAGGGCCGACTCGCGCAGCAGGCGCAAGCCACGTTTGCAGGCATGGGCCTTGATTTTCGAAATCGGCTGGCGCTCGACGATCATCTGCCGCAGTTCGTCGTCCAGGTGCAGCAGCTCGGCGATCGCGGTACGCCCGCGATACCCGGTGCCCCGGCAGTGGCCGCAGCCCTTGCCGTGCACGAAGTGGAAATCGGTCACCTGCTGCGGGTCGAGACCCGAGAGGTGCAGCTCGTCGTCAGTGGGAAAATGTGGCGCGCTGCAGCTGGCGCAGACCAGGCGGATCAGCCGTTGGGCCAGCACCGCGTTGAGCGCCGAAACCAGGCTATAGGGGTCGATTTCCATCTGGGTGAAACGGCCTATCACGTCGAATACGTTGTTGGCGTGGATGGTGGTGAACACCAGGTGCCCGGTGAGTGCCGATTGCACGGCGATCTGCGCAGTGTCCGGGTCACGGATTTCGCCGACCATGATCTTGTCCGGGTCGTGGCGCAGGATCGAGCGCAGCCCCCGGGCGAAGGTCAGGCCCTTCTTCTCGTTCACAGGAATCTGCAGCACCCCCGGCAGTTGATACTCCACCGGGTCTTCGATGGTGATGATCTTGTCCACGCCGTGGTTGATCTCGGTGATCATGGCGTAGAGCGTGGTGGTCTTGCCGCTGCCGGTGGGGCCGGTCACCAGCACCATGCCGTAGGGTTCGGACGCCAGGCGGCGCAGTTGGCGCAGGGTTTCGTCTTCAAAGCCCAGGGCCTGCAACTGCACGCCACTGACCTTGTCGGCCAGGTCCTGTTTGTCCAGTACCCGCAGCACCGCGTCCTCGCCAAAAATGCTGGGCATGATCGACACCCGAAAGTCGATCTGCCGCCCGCTGATACCGATTTTGAAACGGCCATCCTGGGGCACGCGTTTTTCGCCGATGTCCAGTTCAGCCATAACCTTGACCCGCGAGAGCACCTGCTCGGCGAACTCAGTGCCCTGGATCTTGCTGATGTTGTTGAGCACGCCGTCGATGCGGTACTTGATCACCAGGCCGCTGCCGGTGGTGCCCAGGTGGATGTCGCTGGCGTGCATCTTCAGCGCGTCGTAAAGGGTAGAGTTGACCAGCTTGACCACGACGCTGGCGTCCTCGCTGATGCTGGTCAGGGACAGGCTCTGCAGCTTGTCGATTTCCACCCCTGAGTCGGCCTGGGCATTGAGCGATTCAACCGCATGGAAGCTTTCCTCGTGGCGGGCCAGGTATGCCTTGAGGTCGTCGGCGTGCACCAGATAGAGCGGCGCGCCGTGCAGGCAGTCGTCGATCCAGGCCAGGCGCGCGCTGTCGAAGGGGTCGGCGAACACACCAATGACCGTCTCTTCGTGACGCAGCAGGATAAATTCGCGCTTGAGGCATTGGGCCAGGGTGACCCGGTCGAATACCGGGGTGGCCTTGAATAGCGTGTCGGTGTCGAGCACCGGGTAATGCAGGGTGGTGCCCAGGCATTCGATAAACGGCATGGGGGCCAGTTCACACAACACCCCAAGCGCTTCCAGCACCCGTTCGCCGGAAGTGGCCGCGCGGGAGCGGGCCTGGGCCAGTTGTTCACTGGAAAAACGCGACGGTACGGTGTCCAACAGCGCCGGTTCTACGGCTAGGGATAGACGGTCCATGGCATGCTCTCCAACGCCGGGGGCTTTGAGCCCTGTCGACGCGGCGAGCAGTTACGGAGGTCCGGAACGACTTGTCGCGTCATTACTCCCCGGTGAGCAATTGTTCGTCGTCTGGTGCCATGGAGTTCGAGTTTCTTCGGCGATCCACCAGCACCCAGCTTCCGTCGTACAACTGCAGCGGGAAACTTTCGGTCCTGCTCTGGCGTCGTTCGACGAATCCTGTAGCAATGTTCGTTCGGCGCTCCATCCCCAGAAGGTCACAAACGGCCCGAGCCAGCTCCGCCAAAGGAAACGGCTTGAACAGGATGTGACTGACTCCAAGTTGCCGGGCCCGCTCACAGACTTCAGCGGTTGGGTGCCCTGTAATCAGTACACAATGACAATTCCTGTTCTGGCGGACTTGTTCGAGAACGTCAAAACCTTCCATATCGGGCAAGCGGTAATCGAACACCATCACATCGGGGGCAAAATCAGCGGCTTCGCCGATGGCTTTGGCACCGTCGTGTGCTATCCGGACTTCCAGCCCTTGCGCCTGCAGGTAATCCTGGAGGTTATGTGCGAGGAGCTGTTCGTCTTCAACAACCAGTACTTTGTTTAACAAGGTGGACTCCTTGTAACCGCAGGTCCGAATCTCGAACCTGGCAGAGTGCCGCCTCAATCAGGCTAACGCACACTTCATGCCAGACTCGGCGCGGAAGTTTTCACCACTGCATGTAGTTGATATTCATGAAAAACCTTTTTCGCCCGAGCACACCACCGCAAAGTGCCCCCCAAAGCCGGGGCAAGTGCACGGATTCACCCTGAAGCTTTTCCCCATTATTGGGGAACAATCTTCAATCGTCGTCAATCCGTTCAATTCGATTGCTCGAGCGCAACTTCGCAAGCACTTCGCCACGAATGGCAACCTGTTGCTGTCGAGCAAGGTAAGCCCTGACCATTTCCAGTCCCTGTTCTTCTGAGACATCGGCGGGCTCGCTGCGGTTCTGTAAATAAATGAGGTGCCAGCCCACCGGGGTGCGTACCGGCTCGCTGAGGTCACCAGGAGCCATGGCAAAGGCTGTCGCTTCGAATTCAGGGAACATGCGGCCCTTGGGGAAATAGCCCAGGTCCCCGCCGCTGCTGGCGGAAGCATCCTCTGAAGCACTTTTGGCAATACTGGCAAATTCGGCACCGTTAACGATTTTCAACCGCATGTCTACTAAGCGTAGACGCGCTGCTTCAATTGTCGCGGTATCTGCGCCTTCAGGTACCTTCACCAGGATATGCCGCGCCTGTACTTCCTCGGGCCGGCCCATTTCGCTGCGGTGTTCCTCGTAAAAGGCCCGCACCGCTTTCTCGTCGGGCCCGGCCACCTTGGTCAGTTCGGCAAACACTTGTTGCGCCGCCATGTCACGCCGGGTGTACTCGACGAAGCTCGCTTCATCGAAACCGGCATCGTTCAGGCGCCGGGCGAACACCTCGGGGCCGCCGATGGCCTGGCGAGCCTGGTCGACCTGGCCCTGCACCTGTGCGTCGCTGATCACCACGCCGCGCTTGACGGCTTCCTGCCACAGCAGTTCCTTGTCGATCAGGGCATCCAGGGCCTTTTGCCGCAGTTGCTTGTAGGCCTTGGGATTGCGGATGCTGCCCAATGCCCGGCCCTGATCCTCGAGGAACTCGGCGAAATAGCGTTCGAGGCGAAACTCGGATATTTCCTCGCCATTAACCTTCGCCGCGATCGGGCCGGTGCTGGCGTAACTCACCGGCACCGACAGGGTCAGCAGGAGCAACCAGGTGTTGAGTTTCATGATGAACCTCCGTTCAGGGCATCGCTGCTATCGGTCTATAGGGCGCTACCAGGTAGAAACGCTGGTCAGGCAGATCCACGGTCACCACATGGGCGCCGCTCAGGCCCTGGCGGCGGCCAGGGCCAAAGCTGATCAAGGGCGTCAGCCCGGTATCGAAGTCATGCAGGCCTTCGAGGGCGTCGACCAGCTTCTCGCGGCTGGTGTCGCGCCCGGCCTGTTTCAGGCCCTCGCTGAGCAGCAGCATCGAACTGTAGGCGCCCACTTGCAGCACCGCGTGCTGGCCGCCCAGGCCCTGGTTAGCGCGCACCTGCGTCAGGGCCAGGCGGCCAGCTACCGTCCAGTCGCTGGGCACAAACGGATACGCCAGGAACACTCGCCGGGAAAAACCACTGGGCACTTGCAGCAGGTCCCCCGCCACCTGGTTCGAGGTGGCGAACAGATACGGCACCTGCCCGGCCACTTGCAGGCGCTCGGCCAGGCGACTGAAACCGGCGCCGCCGCCCAGGTAAAACACCGAACGCGAGCCTAGCGGCACTTCTTCGCTGGCCGGGTCGTAGGCTTGCAGGCGTACTTTCTGCCAGGCGTGATCCTGCAGATACCGGCTCAGGTTCTGGGCCGCCAGGCGCTGGCCGGCTTCGTCCGGGTAAGTGATCAGCGTGGGCCCCTGCAGCACTTTGAGCTGTTCGGTGGCGTAGTCGGCCAGGGCGATCAGTTGCTCGCGCAAACCCGGCAAGGGCTCGAAAATCTGCCGGCTGGCCTGGGCTGTTCCCAGCAGCGACAAGGGACCGATCAGCGGCACGCCGGCGCGTTCCAGGCGAGTTGCCAGGTCTGCGTCCAGCGCCGGCACCAGGGGCGCGATCAGGGCGAATACCTGTTCCTGGTCGATCAGGCGATCCAGCGCCTGCTCGGCACTGGCGCGGTCCGGCCCCGGGTCGAGAATGGTCAGGCGCAGCTGCCGGCCGTGGATGCCGCCGGCTTCGTTGATACGCGCCACACTGCCCTTGAGCACCGCCGCGACGGTGGTGCCCTCCTCGCTCAACGGCCCGGAACCTGGCAACAGCGTACCCAGGTGCACGGTGGCCGGGTCGAGGCCGGGGTCGCGGTCTTCGGCCACGCGCTTGAGATAGGCGGTAAGGTTGCGCTGATCGTTCATCGACAGGACAAACCTGGGCATCGCCGGGTCGAGTCGATTGTCGCCGGGGTCGCGGCCTTCCTGAATTGCTTTGGCCAGGCTGGCATCGGTATAGGCCGGATAGTCGCGGCCGTTGACCTGCTGCTGACCATAGGTGCTGCTGAGACGCGGCCAACTCAAATCCGGCGGTCGCACCCCGCCTTCGGGTCGTCCCACGCCGTCGGCGCCATGGCAATTGGCGCACGGCAGGCTGGTGGCGGGCAACAGCATGCCCGCCGCCCCGACTCGCGCCATGATGGGCTCGCCACTGGCCGACAGCCCCTCGCGATACAGCCGTTTACCGGCACTTTCGCTGGGGGTGAGCGGCAGCGCCTGGACGCCGAGGTGCACACCGCAAAGAAGCAGCAGGCTGAGGACAAGGGACGTTTTCATGGCGCGCGCTCAACGGCCGACCAGGGGCATTGTCAGCAACTGCAAGCGCTGGGCAATGGCGGCGGCCGGGGCATCGGGGCGGATCTTGCTCCAGCGCTTGTTGGCCACGTCACCGACGATCAGCTGCGTGGAATGCTGTTCCGGGGTGGGCACGATCTGGCCGATGCGCCCCAGTACCAGGTCCATCTGGGCCTTGTCGCCCGTCAGAAAAAGCCAGTGGGGGTCTTCTACCCCTTGTTTCAAGGTGTAAGCCTTGAGTACCGCCGGGGTGTCCCGCAGCGGATCACTGGTAAGGGAGATAAAGGTGATGCCCTCCGCCTTGTCGCCCAGGACCTCGCGAACTTCCTTGAGTTTTTGGGTGATCAGCGGGCAGGCATCATTGCAACTGGTGAAAATCACGTTGAGCAGCACCACCCGGTTTTGCAGCGCGTCGCTGTAGAACCGCAGGGTCTGGCCATTCTGGTCCTGCAACGGGGTGTCGGTGAACCAGGTTTTGGCGTCGCGCGTGCCGCTGGCCGGTTGCGCGGCGGGGGTGGCAGGTGCGGGCTCCTGGTGGCCCTCATGGGCGAGCGCCAGCGAACTGAAAATGCCCAGGCACAGGCTCAAGGCAATGCGGTTGAAAGTCCTCATGGGTGCTGCTCCATGGCGATGGCGGTGTGTTTGGCGTGGGCATTACGTTCGCCGCTGAGTTTTTCCACTTCGCGGGTGAGCACGGCCGGGTCGGTGAAACCGTAGTAGCGGGTCCAGTGCCGGCTGTTGCCATCGCCCACCAGAATCAGCGGCGCGTGGCTTTTCAAGTCGCCATTGAACGTGCCCAGGCCCTTGAGGGTTTCGGCGACCGACTGGGTCGAGCCGGTGAGCCAGCTCCAGCCGGGGCCGTTCTGGAACGAGCGGGCGTACTCATTCAGCCGCTTGGCATCGTCGCGTTGCGGGTCGATGCTGATCGACACCAGCTGCACCTCGGTGCCGACCCGCGCGCCGAGTTGCTTCTGCACCTTGCCCATGATCGACGACACCACCGGACAAACCGTGGTGCAACTGGTGTAGATGAAACTCATGACCACGATCTTGTTGCTCACCAGGTCTGGTTCCAGGCGCACTGCTTTGCCGGTCTGGTCCACCAGGGCGACGTCGGCGAACTTCACCTGGGCACTTTCAGAGGTAGCACTTTTGGCGGGCATGTCATGGCCGGCGTGTTCATCCGCCGAGTGGGCCATGGCCTGGCCGATACCGGCAGCCAGCAGGCACAACGTCAGCAGTGTGCAGGGTACGAATCGATTCATGTCCATATCCTCTTCAGTGTGCAGCGCCCGGGACCACCCGGACGCTGGCAAAGGTCTTGTCGTCAAAACTCGCGCCTAGGGACGCCGCACGCACGTGCAGGTACCAGGCGCCGCTCTGGTCGAGGGTTACCGGTGCTTCGTACACGCCGTTGCCCACTTCCAGCGCCGCTACGGTCTGGGTCTTGGATGACGGCGCGCGGAAGTAGCGCACTTTCACGTCCTTGACCCCGCTGCGCTCGGTCTTCTGCTTGCCCTGAACGATACGAAAGCGCACGACATAGGAGTCGCCCAGGTCGGCGGTGGATTTATCGAGCATGAATTCCACTTTGGGCACGCCAGCGTGCCGGGCAACCTTGTCGTTGGGCTCTACCAGCGCGGTGAAGCAGTGGATGATGTTCGGCTGGTTGAGCAGGAAGGCCACGTCGAAACGACCAGCAAGCGGCAGTTTGATGCGTGCGCTGTAAAGCCCCGGTTCGTCCTCGCGCAGGCTGCGATTGATGACCAGCGCCGCCCGTGCCACCTGCCCGCGATTGGGGTAGCCGGACATCGGCGCGTTCATGCCTTCGGCGTAGAAGTAGGTGGTGTTGTCGACCGGGTTGACCACGAACACTGCGTTGTCATCGCGCGACACCGCCAGGCTCGACGCCAGTGGCAGGTCGCCCGCCAGGCGCGGAGCCTGGGGGCCGGCTTCGAAACCCTGGGTGATCGGCTTGCGACCCTCGCCCAGGGAAGCCAGGTTGATCATGGTGACCTTGGCCGAGGCCAGGCCGCGAATGTAGGCGTAGGCCTTGGTGAACACCACCTGGAACGGTTCGGCGGAAACGTCCAGGTCATGGATCAGCGAGTTGGTCGCTGCGTCGATCACCGAGGCCTGGTTCTCCAGGGTATTGAGTACGATGGCGAAGCGTCCATCGCTGCTGAACCCCATCGGGCCCAGGCCCTGCTTGAGCTGGATCACCCGGCGCACGGCCAGGCTGGCGCTGTCGATGACCGTGACCGTGCCGTCCTTGCCGTCGGCGACATACACCGCCTGGGACAACGGCGAGTAGGCCACGGACAACGGGTGCGAACCGGTCTTGAGCTGCTTGCTGAGGGTCAGGGTGGCAATGTCGATGATGCTTACGGTGCCGTCATCGCGGTTGCTGACGAAAGCCTGGCGGCTGTCCTTGCTGAAGGCGATTTCGTGGTGCCCGGCGCCGGTGGCCAGGTGCTTGAGCGGTTTCAGGCTGCGTGCGTCGATCACCGTCACGCCGGACTCCTCGGCGCTCTTGGCGTTGTTGCCGACCCACAGCAGGCGCTCATCGGGCTGCAGCGCCACGCGCACCGGGTTGCTGCCGGCGGCGACCGAGTCGATCACCTTGAATTGCTCGCTGTCGATCACGGCGACTTCGCCGGCCGTGGGCATCGAGACGAACACTCGTTTATTGTCCTTCGGGGTGACCCAGTCCATCGGTGGTTGTTTGATGTCGATGCGCGCCATGGTGCTGGTGATGCCCCCCACCGAGACCGAGGGATCGACCACCATGACGCTGGCATCGCGGTTCATCACCAACAGGAAGTAGCTGTTGAGGTCAAGCAAGGGCCGTGCGCCGATGCTCGATTTGAGGAACACCCCGACCCGGGATTTGCAGCTGCGTTCGCGGCCCTGGGCCTTGTCCGCCGCCACGGTTTCCGGGTCGAGCCAGGCCCCCGGGGCCACGCCGGCCAGGGGTTGGCCGGAAGCGCTGTCGGTGATCCGGAATCGCACGTCGGCAAATTCACCTTCGCGCAGCACACCGTCTGCGGCCAAGGGGCGAACCTGCATTGCCACCGACACGCCGTCACGTTCGAGGATCTGCTGGCCGTCTTTAGCAGTGCTAGCCGCGACCGGACTCTGGCTGGCGGGCTGAGCCGCCTTGGCGGGCGGACTGGCGTTGGCAGACCAGGTATTTGGCAGCGCGATCTGGCTGAGCATGTCTGGCGGCATGGTCTTCCACACCCCCAGCCACACCAGCGCCACCCCGACAACCAATGCACCTGCGATGACCTTGATGTTCCTGTTCATTCCACTCTCCCCTTACAGATCTGTGCCTGCCTGTGCACTGTTGCTCTTGCTTATGCAGCGGACCCACCCTGGTGTTGAGGGTGTGGCCCATGACTCCATCGCGAGCAAGCTCGCTCCTACTGGGCTGGCGGCGCCGGTTCCGGTTCGTTGGTCACCCGCAGCAATCCCCACAAGCCGGAGGTATTGCCGTAGGCGCCGTAGTCGCGGTACAGGTAGTCACCCGGTATGGCGTTACTGCCCCCGGCACTTGGGTGCATGAAGCTGAAGTGCGCGGCCGGCAGGATGCTTTCCCGGGCGCCGATGTACATCGACATCGGGTTGTAGCCGAACCGCACCGAACCCACGCCCGGGGTACCCATCGGATAGCCATCGGTATCGCTCTTCTCCGACTGGAACGGGTTGACCGACCACACGTGGCCATCCAGCTGAAAGGTCGTGCCACGGCTGCCACCGGTTGGCAACAGGATGTGCGTACGGAACGGTTGCCCCGGTTTTGCATAGAGCACCGGTGTCTGTGGATCGCCGCCGATCAGCGCATTGCTGTAGGCCATGTGCGCGTTAGGCACGTCGCCGTAGCCGGCACCACCGGCGTGACCGAAGGGTGCATCCGGCGCCAGCCCGAAGCGGAACCACAGCGGCTCGGCCTTGTAGTTGATGGCCATGCTCGAGTTGTCCTGCGGATCGTTCGGCACCCCGAACCCTTCGGCCGCAATGCCTTCCACCGGCCGACCGTTGGCCCAGCGCATGTTCAAGGCTTTCTGCCAGACCATCGCAAAGTCGCGGTATACCGCCTGCCCTGGCGCCGTAACCGTGGCGTTGGTCTTGCGGGCGTCTTCGACCCAGGTCGCGCCGATCGGCAGGATGGACATTGCCCCACCCAGGCCTTTCTGCCCTTGCTTGATCACGTCCGCCGGGGTGATGTTCAGGCCGCCGAACTCCACCGCCGTAGCGTTGATGTTGTCGACACTACGACCCAGTTGCGTCACCGGCTTGCCCTCACGCTCCAGATGCCCGGCGTAGTACTGGTAGGTACGAGTCGGGTAGGCCCCGGTATTGCCGACCCGTGGTGGCACGGTCTGGATCGGGTTGGCGCCGACGTTGACACCGTCGGACTTGGTGATGTCGTACGCCAGCAGCTGGGCATGCAGGCCTACATGGCTGGACGGCCGAATCAGGTTGTTGCTGAAGATGGTCGAGCCCTGGCCACTGTTGCGATCGCGCTTGACCAGGCCTTGCACCGCAGCAGTCTGCGTCAGGTCGGGCATGACCAGCGGCAGGCGGTTCTCCAGGGTGACGTTGATGCAGTCACCCGCCGCAGCACGCAATACCAGCGGCTCTACCGGAACGCCGGGTTTGAGCTTGCCGGTGTTCGGGTCGAGGTCGGACTTGCGCACGTACAGGATGGCGGTCGGATCATGCAGCGGCCCGCTTTGCCCGCCGATGGTGATGGTTTCGCCATCTTCAGGATCGGTCACCGTGACCTGCGGGATGTTGACCGTCCGCGAGTTGAACACCAGGGTGCCGCCCGCCGGATTCAACGGCCCGCCGACGTGCTGGCCGAGGCCGGCAGGATCGCCGATGGTCAGGTTCAACGGGTTGCGCAGGATGTCATTGGCCAGCGCCGCGACCACTTCATAGTTGCGTTGCACGGTCGGCCGGGTGCCGATGCCGCTGGGGTTGGCGCTGATCCGTGGGCAGGAACCTTCGTAGGCCACGGTGTTGCGCATGCCCGCCGGTTTCGGGTTGTTCGGCAAGGCGAACAGGTCGCTGCGCTGGGCGGTGTAGTTGCGCATAACACCCCAGATACCGTTCCAGTAACCCTCGATGGAGGCATCCATGGAGTACAGGTAGTCACCCGTGGTCGCCGCCGAACTGGAGAGTATCGATACCGGTGCGTTGAAACCCATCTGCTCGGAGATGCCGACCATTTGCGAGGCGCGCCAGCCGGAGTTGGAGCTCATGCCGAAGCCGGAACCGCTCTGCAGCCATTTCACCCCGTGCAGGGTCACGTTGTGCTCCTCCTCATGGCCACCGGCATGCAGGCGCAGCCGTACGTTGTCACCGGTATAGGTGCGCAACATCGGGGTGAACGGGTCGCCAGGTTCGGCGCCGCCACGGTTGATGTGCGGTGGGAACAGCGTGGTGCCGCCGGTTGGGCCGGTCGCCGAGGTGACCAGGTTGGGCGCCAGGTTCATCGCAGCGATGGCACGGTCGGTACGGCTTTGCATGGCGTACGCGAGGTCGCCCCCCAGGCCGTCCGCCTGCATGCCGCGCTTACCGTCAGGGCCGAGTTTGTTCGGGTCATACACCCGCAACGCCAATGGCTCGTTGCGATAGTTGACGACGAACATGCCTGGGTCATCCACCGAGATTGCCTGCGGACACGGCCGGGTCGGGCAGCCTGGGACCATGCCGCCCTGCACTTCGATGATGCCGTCCAGCAGGTTGCTGGCGTTGTTGCGCACAGGCGGGTTGATGGCGTAGCGGAAGCTGTCCGCAGTGGCCGGGAACGCCGTCGGGTTGGGCACGCCATTGGGGCCGGCGCCCACGTACACACCGGCTTCATAGGCGTGCTGGAAGTCGCTGTACTCAAGGAAGAACTCGCGGAAACTGTCGTTCTTGCCGTCGCCATCCAGGTCGCCGGTGGACACCACTGCTTGCCACGAAGTCGGCCCGCCGTCTTGCCGAGCGCCGCTGTACAGCTGCTCGCCGGTCTCGGCGTGGAACCAGGTGGAGCCGGCAGGTTCAGCCAGCACGGTGGCGTACAGGCCAATCTGTTGGTGAGTCGATGGGCCGAGGTGGTCGTGGGTGAAGATGGTCCCCAGGCCACGGTCGACGCCTTTGGTATTAACCACCGGATCGACGAACCAGCGCTGCATTGCCGTCCGTGCACCGACCCAGTCCGCCCGACCGTATTGACCGAAGAACGGATGGTTCTTGGCTTTCGGGCAGGCCGGCGTGCCGTCACGCGGATCGGCGCCCAGGCACTGGTTGAATTCGCGAATGGCGTGGATACGCTCCTGCACGGCGCCTGGGGAGAGCACGCCATCTTCGTAGTTCCAGCCGTTGGCCGAGCCGTCGGCCGCCGTCAGGTCCCATTTCGGCAGGTGGATATGCTGGCCGATCACGTCGGTTGGGGTGCGCACCTGATAATCGTCCATCTCATAGGTGGCCGGCACCAGGTTGGTTTGCTGGTACTGCACGCAGTCGAACGTGTTCATGCGCATTACCAGAGGCTCTGGTGGCCGCTGCTTGGTGATCACCGGCCAGGCGTCTTCCCACAGGGCCAGAATGCGCGCTTGCGGGAAGTGGTAACCGACCTTGTTGTACACCGCATCGAACTGGATATTCGCGGCTTTGTAGACCCTTGGACGGTCGGCAGTGAAGGTCGACGAACCGGTGTAGGACATGCCGTCGATACGCTCGCCGCTGGCAAACTCGCCAGTACCGGCGCTGCTGGTCAGGCGTTTTTGCCGGTCGTCCATGCAGGGTTCGTAATAAGGCGCGCCGGCAATGGGCAAGGCGCCATTGGTGCGGAAGGCTCGCGCCACGATCTGGTTGCCTGGCAGCAACGCGTAGCTTGGGTGGTCTTTCTTGGCATGGAAGGCCATCGCTGCCTGTTCCACCTCAGTGCCCTCTTCCGGCATGTAGATGGGTTTGGCGCGGGTCACTTCCTTGGAGAAATCCAGCGAGGTGGTGATGGTGTTTGCTTCACCGCCAGCAGAAAAGCCGTCCAGCGAATGCCGGCCCAGGCCGCCATCCCAGCCACCGGATTGCGCCGGGTCGAGGTTGGCCCACAGTGAATTGCCGCTGGTTTTCAAGGCCTGGGCCTTGGCTGCATCAAGCATGTCCAGGGGTGGGGTCGGTGGGCGTTGGCCGACCGACGTTTCCATGCCGCCGATCCAGAATGGGTAGCCAGGGTTTTTCAGGCTGCCATCGGCATTGCGGTTGGCTTCGCTGCGATCCACCAGGGCCAGCGAACCGATGGCCTGGGCACCACCGGTGCCACCTTGGTGGTCATCATCGTCGTCTTCTTCATCGTCATCGTCGTGACCGGCCACCAGGGTTTCACCGATTTTCGGCACGACCGCGACCTTGCCTGGCATCGGCGCCATAGCCTTGCCGGGCAGCGGCACTACCGCTGGAATCGGGGTACCGGCGATGATCTCGCCATCAGGCAGGGCCCGGGCACCCGCCGCGGGTTTACCGCTACGCAGGGCATAGGGTTCGCTGTGGTAACCGTCGTCGCCTTGTTGCGAGACTTCGAGTTTGGTGCCTTCTTCAAACACGTCATGCACCCGCCACATGGCCCACATGCCCTGGGCAAAGTGCGGGTAGAAGTGGCAGTGATAGATCGCATCGCCGGCCACGCGGTTGCGGTTGCCCGAACCACCGTTGGCGATTTCATAGGTGTAGCCGGCGCCCGGGCCGATGCCCTGGGCATCCACGTAGTCGGAGTTGTCGTCATTGGGGTTGAACAGCCACTGGTGCCCGTGCAGGTGGAAAATGTGCTGCTCGTGACCGTTGTGGGTGTTGCGGAATTTCACGAAGTCGCCGATGTAGCTGTGGTTGACGTTGGACGGCTCAGACGGGTATAGCGCCATGGTGGCCTTGACCCCGATCTGGTCGGCGCGCGGGGTTTCCCCGGGACGAATGTTTTCCAGGCCGGCGTTGGCCGGCACATCCACCAGCATCGCCACGTCGCCGACGGTGTGCGAGCTGAGGAAGAACTCTTCGTAGGCGCAGGACAGGCAATCGTGCATCGGCCCGACGCCCAGGCGGTTGGCGACCACTTCGGCGCCCATGCCGCCGGAGCCATAGTTGATCATGAACGAATCGCGGGTCGGTTCCAGCACGTGGGCCATCACCGGGTCTGCCCAGTAAGCGGGGAATGCCTGGGTGGCCGCGGTTTCATCCTGGAATTGCGAGGCGAAATCGCGGAACGGTTCCAGCCGGTTGGGCAGCGCCGGGTTGCGTTTGCCAATGGCTTCCAGGGGATAGGTCGAAGGCGGGAAGCTGCCGTCGGCGTTGCTGCCCATGACGATCGCGTCACTCTCGCTGGAAATGATTTCGCTGCCGTCGACCATATTGATAATCGGCGTGCCGGCCTTGCCTTCACGGATCCACGGCTCGCGCTGCGGGTAGCGTGCCTGGTAATCAACGATCGGTTGTCCGGTCGGTGTACGCCCGGTGCTGGCCAGGCGCATCTCTTCTTCCGTCACGGTGTTGCGATAGGAGCGGCCGCCCTTGGGCACTACCACCACTTCGCCGAACAGGCCATTGGCGACGTTACCGGCAGCGCCTTCACCACCGAAGGTGGCGCCACGGCTGCTGGCGGCGAAAGCGCCTTCGCGTTCGGCATACAAGGTATAGGAGCGGCTTGCGCCGGGGGCGACCAGGGTGTTGGCATTGCGGCCGGTATAGGAGGAAATGTCGTCGATACTGTTAACCGCCTGCATGCCGTTAACCTGGAAGCCGACATGGCGGTCCGTGACCTGCTCGTCGACCTTGAAGTCATCGACTGCACCAATTTCAACTTCGCCTTCGATTTCCCCTTCTTCTTCCTCCCCGCCGTCATGACTGCCGGGGTTGGCTTGATAAGCCAGCAGGTTCTGCAGGTTGATGGTCAGGCAATCACCGGCTGCCACGCGCAGCACCAGGGGCCGCGGACGCTTGTCGGGCCGCAGCGAGACCTTGCCTGGCACTGCCGTGCCACCCTGGGCCAGTGATCTGTTGTGGTCGTCGACCACATCGCGGCGCAGGGCGAACATCATGCCGTTGACGTTCTGTGCGCCGAGTCGGTTGAACATCAGCGGCTGGTCCAGCGCCACGACGTTTGCCACCAGATTGCGCTCGCAGCGCAGAGCGGCCTGGGCCGCTTCCAGGCCGAACATCGGCACCAGAAACAGCAGCAGATTAAGCAGGTGATGAGCGTTGGGTTTGCCGGTCATGATCACGGGCCTCGGTGGGGTGCTCATTGGGAATACGTCTCGTCAAAAATCACTTCAGCAATCGCCATGCCATAAAACTTTTTGTTATTTTTCAGAAGGTTATACGGACGATTTGATAAGTCGGGGGAAATCCCCCACCCATTCCCCGGTTTGCGGGTTAACCGATGCCTGTCGGTTTTCCCCACAATTGGGGAATCCCCCAATCACAGCGGAGCATCCACGGCCAGCCCCTGCAGACGCCGGTATTGGCGCAGGACGCTGGGCACATAGCGCTGGGTTTCGGCGAACGGCGGGATTACTCCGCCACGGCTGATCACTGCCTGTGGCCCGGCGTTGTAGGCCGCCACGGCGAGGGCGATGTCGTTGTCAAACAGGGTCATCAGGCGCTTGAGGTATTTGGCCCCGCCCTGAATGTTCGCCTTGGGGTCGTAGACATCCTTCACCCCCAGCTCCCGGGCGGTGTCGGGCATCAACTGCATCAACCCGCCCGCGCCTTTGGGCGAGGTGGCGCCGGAGTTGTAGCTGGACTCGGCCTGGATCACCGCATGCAACAGCGCCGCCGGTAACTGGTTGGCCGTGGCCGCTGCCGACACCAGTTCGGCATAGGGCCGCGCGGCAACCATCTGCGGCTGCTGGTCGAGGCTGACCTGGGCCACCTCAGGCTCACGGATCACCCGTTCATAGTGGCGGCCGGGACGGTGGACGTTGGACAGGACGTAGCTGCCCTTGGCGTCGACGGAAATGAACACATCGGCGTGCGCGAACCCGGCCAGCAACAGCACGCCCAGCAGTCCCGCAGTGAATGACTTGATCATTGGTACCTCCCCTGACCTGCCCCGAAAAATGGGGGTAATGCCCCAATGACAAGTCGTGAACCAGACGTACGCAAGCACCGTGCCGTAACTGTAAAGCCCCTTATTACGGGGGTTGCAGGGCAATGACCGGGCCTGTGCATGGCAATTGCATAAGGCTTTCGCGCGACCCTTCCGTCTATGTGTGAGGTCATCATGAAACAGCGTCAGTGCTGTATTGCGCGTAGCTATATCCCCCGAGCTCAGCGCGGGTTCACCCTGCTCGAATTGCTTGTGGTGCTGGTGGTGCTTGGCCTGTTGGCCGGCATCGTCGCGCCGAAGTACTTTGCCCAGCTCGGCCGCTCGGAAGTGAAAGTGGCCAAGGCGCAGATTGAAGGCCTGGGCAAGGCGCTGGACTTGTACCGCCTGGAGGTCGGGCATTACCCCTCGACCGAACAAGGCTTGCAGGCGCTGGTGACCGCGCCCAGCGATGAAACCCGCTGGACCGGCCCCTACCTGCAGAAAAAACTGCCCCAGGATCCGTGGGGACGTAATTACAACTACCGCTACCCCGGGGAAAACGGCGAGTACGACCTGCTGTCCATGGGCAAGGACGGCCAACCTGGCGGCGAAGGCGAAAACGCCGAAGTCACCAGTTGGCAATGACGGGAGTGGCGACCATGCGGTTTCATCTCAAGGCAGTGGGAAAGGCCGGCGTCGTGTCGGTGACCGTCGAGGCCCAGGGCGACAGCGAGGCGCGGCGCATGGTCGAGGACCAGGGCTTGCGCGTCGTCAGCCTGCAGGCCGACCGGCGCTGGCAAGCGCTGCGCCTGCACAAACGCGAAACCTTCAACCTGGTGTTGTTCAGCCAGGAGCTGACCACGCTGCTCAATGCCGGCCTGCCACTGATCGATGCACTGGAAAGCCTGGCGGAAAAAGAAAACGCGCCCCAGGCCCGCAAAACCTTGAGCGAGCTGGTGCGCTTGCTGTACGAGGGCAAATCCTTCTCCCAGGCATTGGGCCAGTTGTCTGCGGTTTTCCCGCCTCTCTACGTCGCCTTGGTACAGTCCAGCGAGAAGACCGGCGCCGTGGGTGATGCACTGGGTCGGTATGTCAGCTATCGCCAGCGCATGGACGAGGTTCGCCAGAAGATCGTCAGCGCTTCGATCTACCCTATGCTATTGCTGGTGGTAGGAGGTGGCGTGGTGTTATTCCTGATGGGCTACGTGGTGCCGCGCTTCAGCCTGGTGTTCGAGGGGCTGGGGTCGAACCTGCCGTGGTTGTCCCAGGTGCTGATGAGTTGCGGGATGTTCCTGCATGCGCATCAGGGTGAATTTTTCGGTGCCCTGGTGGCCATCGTCGTCGCCCTCGCCTTTCTCCAGCGCCAGCCGGCCTTTCGTCGTGGCGTCGATCGCGTGATCGAACGACTGCCGGCGGTTCATCAACGTATTTTCATGTACGAACTGGCACGCTTCTACCGCTCCCTGGGCATTCTGCTGCAGGGCGGTATCCCGCTGGTCACCGCCATGGGCATGGTCCGCGGCCTGCTCACCGTGCCCTCCCGCGTACGCCTGGACCAGGCCTGCGAACGGGTACGCGAGGGTCAATCGCTGTCCGCCGCGCTGGAGCTCAATCACCTGGTGACACCCGTGTCCCTGCGCTTGCTGCGTGCAGGCGAACAGTCCGGCAACCTCGGGCAGATGATGGAACGCAGCGCCGACTTCTATGACGAAGAAATCAGCCGCTGGATCGAATGGTTTGTACGTCTGTTCGAACCGCTGCTCATGACGTTCATTGGCCTGTTGATCGGGGTGATCGTGATCCTGATGTACATCCCCATCTTCGAACTGGCCTCGAGTATTCACTGATACACCCACAACAAGACGGAGATCGATATGCACATGAAGAAGCTTTTGCTCGCAGTGGCTATTGGCGCAGTTCTGTCGGCATCGACTGTACTGGTTCCCGATGGATTGTCCGGGATGTCCAGCGCTCAGGC
>NZ_JZRI01000005.1:0-416 GCF_000952175.1 Pseudomonas sp. ES3-33
ACCAAGGTGCCGACATTGGCGATGGTCGCGGTGCTACCAGCGGTGTAAGTGCTAGTGCCGATAGTGAAGTTGACCACAGTCACATCGCCGTCGACGCTCGAGGTGCCAGTGAGGACGCTGCCGGTAACGGCGGTGTCTTCCAGGGTGGAGACGGTTTCGCTGGCATCGGTGAAGCTGTCATCAACCGGAGTGACGCTGATATTCAGGGTCGAGGTGACATTGCTACCGGAACCGTCGGTGACGGTGTAGCTGACCACTGGAACGGTGCCGTTGTAGTTAGTGGCTGGGGTGAAGGTGTACGCCCCGTTCGCGCCGATCACCAGGGTGCCGACATTAGCGATAGTCGCGGTGCTGCCGGCGGTGTAGGTGTCCGCACCGATGGTGAAGTTGACCACGGTCACGTCGCCGTCGACGCT